>NZ_JBHRTP010000047.1:0-649 GCF_042646465.1 Pseudundibacterium arcticum | reverse complement strand
TTTGTGGCACGCGGCACCTTGATCATTCTGGTCATCATGTCGATGGGCAGCTGGTACATCATTATCACCAAACTGATCGATCAGATCAAATTGACTGGTCAGGCAAGAGAGGCCCGTAACTCGTTCTGGAAAGCCAAGTCGGTTGAAGCAGGTATCGGCAGTCTGAAACAAGGCAGCCCATTCCGTTTCATCGCCGAGACCGGCAGCAAATCGACCGAACACCACGATGGCGCGCTGCTGGAACAAATTGATCTGAACACTTGGGTCACCATGTCGATTCAACGGTCGGTAGAGAAAGTACAAAGCCGCCTGAGTGATGGCCTGTCGTTTCTGGCAACAGTCGGCTCCACAGCGCCGTTCGTCGGTCTGTTCGGTACGGTTTGGGGTATTTACCACGCGCTGACCGCCATCGGTATCGCCGGCCAGGCATCGATCGACAAAGTTGCCGGTCCCGTGGGTGAAGCACTGATCATGACCGCAATCGGTCTGGCAGTCGCGGTTCCTGCCGTGCTGGGTTACAACTGGCTGGTTCGTCGCAACAAGGGCGCAATGGAAGATATCCGTTCGTTCAGCGCTGATTTGCATTCTGTTCTGCTGAGCGGCGTGATGTCGTCAAGCACGGCTGGTCAACTGGCCAGCGTTAAAAAGG
>NZ_JBHRTP010000046.1:0-649 GCF_042646465.1 Pseudundibacterium arcticum | reverse complement strand
TTTGTGGCACGCGGCACCTTGATCATTCTGGTCATCATGTCGATGGGCAGCTGGTACATCATCATCACCAAACTGATCGATCAGATCAAATTGACTGGTCAGGCAAAAGAGGCCCGTAACTCGTTCTGGAAAGCCAAGTCGGTTGAAGCAGGTATCGGCGGTCTGAAACAAGGCAGCCCGTTCCGTTTCATCGCCGAGACCGGCAGCAAATCGACCCAGCACCACGATGGCGCGCTGCTGGAACAAATTGATCTGAACACCTGGGTCACCATGTCGATTCAACGGTCGGTAGAGAAAGTACAAAGTCGTCTGAGCGACGGTCTGTCGTTCCTGGCCACGGTTGGTTCTACCGCTCCTTTCGTCGGTCTGTTCGGTACGGTTTGGGGTATTTACCACGCGCTGACCGCCATCGGTATCGCCGGCCAGGCGTCGATCGACAAGGTTGCCGGTCCAGTTGGTGAAGCGCTGATCATGACCGCAATCGGTCTGGCAGTCGCGGTTCCTGCCGTGCTGGGTTACAACTGGCTGGTTCGTCGCAACAAGGGCGCAATGGAAGATATCCGTTCGTTTAGCGCTGATTTGCATTCTGTTCTGCTGAGCGGCGTGATGTCGTCAAGCACGGCTGGTCAACTGGCCAGCGTTAAAAAGG
>NZ_JBHRTP010000045.1:0-68932 GCF_042646465.1 Pseudundibacterium arcticum | reverse complement strand
AACGCATACTGGGCAGATAAGCTTGGTCTTGTTGCACTTGGACATTGAAACCGCCAGGCCTGTTGCCCGCATGAAACGTGCGGAATTAAAAATACAGGCGGCAGTATATTTCTGCCATTGCGGTAACTGGATCGGATGAAATAACGTCGATCCGCGCACAAGCTTGGCGCTGTACCTAAGTTCTAACGCGGCACGACCACCGGCTTGCCGGCACCGGCGCCGCTCATCTTCTGCGCGCTCTCGAGCGCTGCGGCGCGGGTCGCGAACGGACCGCCAAGCAGGCGGAACAGCGCACCACTTGCTACCACCTGCAGCGGCGGCCAGGTAAGGGCCCAATTCCGGGTCAGCCGCTGACGCACCGATTCGGCGTTGCTGCGCTGTCCATAGGCACCGAACTGCAGATAGAAGCCGCTGGCGGCTGCCGCTCCGTCATTGGCCGGCGCCGCCGGCAACGCTGCATTCGGCGCTGCGTTCGGGGCCAGCGCGCTGATCGGGTCGGCCTGCACCTCGACGCTCGGAAAGCTGACCGCCATCAGTTCAGCTTGCACCGGGCGCTCGCCGCTGCCGGGCGCCGCCAACGTGGCAGCCGTTGCCAGCGCCGGCACCACGGACGCGGTCGGCGCCGCCGCCACCGCCACCACAATCGCCGGCGACGACTCGACCGGCTTGCCCTTGTTCTGCGCCAGCCGCGCGATCTCGTCCGGCAGCAGGCGCTCGACCTGCAGCTGGGTGCTGCCCGAGCCCAGATAAGCGAGTTTCAGCGCGGCGGTATACGACAGGTCGATGATGCGGCTGGAATGGAACGGCCCGCGATCGTTGATGCGCACGATCACCTGGCGGCCGTTGGACAGATTGGTGACGCGCGCATACGACGGGATCGGCAAGGTCGGATGCGCGGCACTCATCTTGTACATATCGTAGCGTTCACCCGATGAAGTCCTCTGGCCGTGGAATTTCTTGCCGTACCAGCTGCCGGTGCCGCGCTGCACGAACGGGCGGTTATCGGTGATCGGCGTGTAAGTCTTGCCGAACACGACATACGGCTTGTTGCCGCTGCGCGAATATGCCTCGAGCTTGGGTTCGGCGTCCGGCACCTGGTCCAAGTCTGGCGGTGGCTGGTCGCCGGGGCCGTCGTCCTGGTAGTAGCCGCCGCGTCCGGAGCCGGCCGCCGGCAACGCCGGATGCGACGACGCCGGCTTGCCGGCCGTCGGCGGCGCGCGCCCGGATGCGGAGTCCGCCGGCGGCGCTTTCGGCACGCTGCCACAGCCGGCCAGTATCAGGGTCAGGATCAGGCAAGCTACCAGTGACCAGCGGCGCGATGCAAATCGTGAGCGCAAGGGCATTACATTCTCCTTATTATGATCTGATTCGTTGCCAACCTTGGATTCGCGTGTCGAGCAGTCAATCAACAAATGGCTCGATCGGCTCCTTCCCCCTTGCAGGGGGAAGGTTGGGATGGGGGTCTGGCCTCCACTCGACAGTGCGCGCGCGATCTAACGCACTACCCCCACCCTAGCCCTCCCCCTGCAAGGGGGAGGGAATCATCACCACCATTTTTCCGCTGTCGCATGGCGTCGACCAAAGATGGTTCTCACTACATCGATGGCCGCACGCAGCGTATGCGGCTGGAATGCTACCTACATCAGGTCTGCACCAGCTTGCGATGGCGCTGGATGCTCATCAGGATGCCGGCGCCGAGGCCGAGCGTGACCAGCGCGGTGCCGCCGTAGCTCATGAACGGCAGCGGCACGCCGACCACCGGCAGGATACCACTGACCATGCCCATGTTGACAAACGCGTAGGTGAAGAAGATCAGCGTGATCGCGCCGGCCAGCAGGCGCGCGAAAAAGCTCGGCGCATTGGCGGCGATGTACAGGCCGCGTCCGATCAGCAGCAGGTACAGGAACATCAGCACCAGGTTGCCGATCAGGCCAAATTCTTCCGAAAATACCGCAAAGATGAAGTCGGTGGTGCGCTCGGGGATGAATTCCAGGTGCGCCTGCGTGCCCTTCAGCCAGCCCTTGCCGTGGATCCCGCCGGAGCCGACCGCAATCGTCGACTGGATGATGTGGAAGCCCTTGCCGAGCGGGTCGGAGGTCGGGTCGATCAGCATCATCACGCGCTCGCGCTGGTAGTCGTGCAGCCGCGACCAGACCACCGGCAGGCTGGCACCGACCGTGATGACCAGTCCGAGCAGCATCTTCCATGACAGGCCGGCCAGGAAGATGACATAGAAGCCGGCCGCCAGCACCAGCAGCGCGGTGCCGAGGTCAGGCTGCTTGGCGATCAGCCCGACCGGAATCAACAGCAGGATCGCGGCGACCAGATATTCATGCCAGCGGATCATGCCTTCGCGCTTCTGGAAGAACCAGGCCAGCATCAGCGGCATCGCGATCTTCATCACTTCGGACGGCTGGATCACCATCCCGACATTGAGCCAGCGCCGCGCGCCTTTCTTGACCATGCCGAAGGCCGCGACCGCCACCAGCAACGCAATGCCGACCGTGTAGACCGGCACCGCAAAGCGCATCAGGGTCTGCGGCGGGATCACTGCAGCGACCCACATCACCACGAAAGCGACCAGGATATTGCGCAACTGGTCCTCGACCCGGCCCGGAAAATCGATGCCGGCCGAGTACAGCGTGACGATACCGACCGACAGCAGCAGGAACATGATCAACGCCAGCGGGCCGTCGAACACCGTGAAATACGGTTGGGCGACGCGCCAGAACGACCGTTTTTCGCTGATACGCATGGCCTTATTCCTTGTTCCCTGGCGATTCTTCGCCGGGCTTGGGTCCGGTGGCGGCTTCCGCTTCCGCCTTCAGTTCGGCGGCCGGGCGCTGCAGCGCCGCATCGTCTTTCGGTTGCTCCGGCTGCGGCGGCGTCTCCTTGCCCTTGCCGGCATCCTCCGGCTTCTTGCCGAGCAGGTAGTAATCGAGTGCCTTCTTGACGATAGGCGCGGCAGCCTCGGCCCCGAAACCGCCGTTCTCGACCACGATCGCGATCGCGATGCGCGGCTGGTCGGCCGGCGCAAATGCCGTGTACAGCGCATGGTCGCGCAGCCGTTCACCGATGGTCTTGGCGTTGTATTTTTCGTTTTTCTTGATGCCGACCACCTGCGCGGTGCCGGTCTTGCCGCCCGACACATAGCCGGCGTTGACAAACACCCTGGCCGAGGTGCCTTCCTTGGTGACGCCGATCATGGCGCGCTTGATGATGTCGATGTTTTCCTGCTTGAGCGGAATCCGGTAGCTTTCCTTGGCCACCGTCAGGGTCTGCTTGTGCGTGACGCCATCTTCCAGCGACTTGACCAGGTGCGGCTTCATCACCACGCCGTTGTTGGCCAGCGTGGCGATCGCGTGCGCCATCTGCAGCGGCGTAAACGAGTTGTAACCCTGGCCGATGCCGAGTGAAATGGTTTCGCCGGCAAACCATTTTTTCATCTCCGGCCGCTTGTAATAATTGCGCTTCCATGCGGTCGAGGGCAGCAGGCCGCGCTTCTCGTGCTCCAGGTCGATCCCGGTCAGTTCGCCAAAACCGAACGGTTTCATGAAATCGTGAATCGCATCGACGCCGAGGTCGTTGGCCAGCATGTAATAGTAGGTATCGCACGATTGCACGATCGAGCGGTACATGTCGACCGAGCCATGGCCGCCCGGCTTGTCGTCGTTGAATTTATGATTGCCGAACCAGAAATAGCCCGGATCGGACACGGTCATCGACGGCGTGCGCTTGCCCAGTTCCAGTGCGGCCAGCGCCATGAACGGTTTATAGGTCGATCCCGGCGGATAGGTGCCGGTCAGCGGCCGGTTCACCAGCGGCTTGTCGAGCGAGGTGTTCAGGCTCTCCCAGGTCTGCTGGTCGATGCCATCGACAAACACGTTCGGGTCATAGCCGGGCTTGGAGACATAGGCCAGCACGTCGCCGGTGGCCGGCTCGATCGCGACCAGCGCGCCGCGGCGGTCGCCGAATGCTTCCTCGACGACTTTTTGCAGCTCGATATCGATCGACAACACCAGGTTGCTGCCCGGACCGGCGGCGGTACGCGACAGCGTGCGCACCGCGCGACCGCCGGCCGAGACCTCGACCTCTTCGTAGCCGGTATTGCCATGCAGTTCTTTCTCGTAACTTTTTTCGAGGCCTTCCTTGCCGATGTAGTCCGTACCGTTGTAATTGGCGGCATCGTCGCTGTCGTCGATCTTTTCCGCATCCTTCTGGCTGATGCGGCCGATGTAGCCGATCACGTGCGATGCCAGCTCGCCCAACGGATACTGGCGGAACAGCCGGGCCTGGATTTCGACGCCGGGAAAGCGGAAGCGCTGCACCGTGAAGCGCGCCACTTCCTCGTCGGTCAGGCGGGTGCGGACCGGCACGCTTTCAAAGTTCTTCGATTCGTCCAGCAGCTTGCGGAATCGCTTGCGGTCCTTGGCGTCGATCTCGACCAACTCCGCCAGTTGATCGATCACCGCATTGAGCTCGCCCTTGATCTTGGATGGCGTGATTTCCAGCGTGTAGGCAGAGTAATTGCGCGCCAGCACCACGCCATTGCGGTCCACGATCAAGCCGCGGTTCGGCACCACCGGCACGATCGAAATCCGGTTTTCCTCGGCCTGCGCCGCGTAGTCGTTATGCTTGTAGACCTGCAGCCAGATGAAGCGCGACAGCAGCAAGCCAAAGCAGATGAACACGAAGATGGCCACCGCCGACAGCCGCAGGCGGAAGAAGTAAAGCTCACGTTCGGTATTCTTGAATTCAGTCATGGGGTGTCAAACTGGTACTGCAATACTGATACAGAACTCCTAAGGTGGCCTCGGGAAACCGTAGCGAGCGGCGCAAGGTCAAGTTGAGAAGCGCAGTCGTACGCAGGTACGGCGAGCATCGCAGGCTTGAGATTGCCTTATTGTTTGCATGCAGTAGGTTTACGGAGGCCAACTCAGATCGGTCGCGTCAAATCGCGGTCTACCGAGCGCCGCTGCGGCGCCAGCAGCATCCACGTCACCAGCGGCCACAGCAATACCGATACGAAGCTCTCGCTGAAATACAGCCAGCCGGGGAACTGGCCGCTGACCGCGTAGCGCACCATCAACTGCACCGCCTGGGTCAACAGCAACAGCGGCAATACGTGCAGTGCCTGGGTCGGCACCGGGAACCACATCACGCGGCGATGAATCATGATCGCGAAGAACGACAGCAAGGTGTACGCCAGCGCGTTTTCACCGAGCAGCGTGGCGTCGTGCACATCCATCAGCAGCCCCATGAAGAACGCCACACCGATACCGACCTGGCGCGGCTGCCGGATACCCCAGAACACCAGCACCAGCGCGACGAAATCCGGCACGGCTACCCAATGTCCCCATGGCAGCAGATTCAGCAGAAAGGCGATGAAGATGCTGAACGCGATGAACGCCGGGTTGACCGGCTGCAGGATGTATAGCGGACGGTTCATTGCGCGGCCTCCTTGGCCTTCGGCCCCTGTTTGGCGGCATTGTTCTGAGCCGGTTTGGCGGCATCGCTCTGAGCCGGTTTGGCGGCATCGCTCTGAGCCGGCTTGGCGGCCTCTTTCGGCGCGTCCTTGACGCTCGTTTGGGCAGCAGCGTCGTTGCCGTTAGCCTTGACCGCTTCCTTGCCCGCGCGCTTTTTTCCCAGCTTGTCGCCAGGTTCAGGCTCCGGGCGCGGCGCAATGTGCAGGTCGGCCAGCAAGATCAGCAATTGCCGGTTGCGGTCGATGCCGGCCAGCGGCTGGCAGACGATGCGACCGAAGGCGCCGGTCGCATTACTGTCGACCTGCTGGACTCTTGCCACCGCCAAGCCGGGCGGATACACGCCGTCGATGCCGGACGTGACCAGCACGTCGCCGACCTTGATGTCGGCATTGGCCGCCATGAAGCGCAGATCGAGCACGCCCGCCTGGCCACGACCGTAAGCCACGCTGCGCAAGCCGTTGCGCACGACCTGCACCGGGATCGCCTGATCCTTGTCGGTCAGCAGCGTCACTTCGGAGGTGAGCATGAACACCCGCGTGACCTGGCCGACTACGCCGATCGCATCGATCACCGGCTGCCCCAGCGCAACGCCATCATGGGTACCGCGATCCATCACGATCTTGCGGGTGAATGCATCGCGCGCGTCGTACAGAATTTCGCTCAGCACCGATTTCACCGGCACCCGCTCGCGCACCTCAAGCAGTTTGCGCAAATGCAGGTTTTCGGCGTTCATCTGTTGTGCCTGCTGCAAGATCAGCGCGTTGGCGACCTGCTGCCGCTTCAGGTTCTTGAGTTCTGTTTCAAGCGAGCTCTGCGCTGTAAAATAGTCACCGACCTTGTACGCCGCGTTGCGCGGCATCATCGCCACCATCTGCAGCGGATACAAGGCGGTGCCGACCAGCTGGCGGATCAGCGCGAGCGAGCGCATGCGCGAATCCGCGACCAGCAGGATGATCGCGATCAATGCGAAAAACACCACTTTGGCCAGCGCTGGCGCGCCTTGCTTGAACAGCGGTGGTGGACTGTATTCCATGGAACGACTTACCAGTTAGCGTGTTGGATACAGGGTGACGAAACACGATGGCGACGCCGCAATGGCAACGCCGCCAATCGCCGGCAGGGCCGGCGGCTGGCGGCGCGCATCACCGGCAACGGCACTGTTATTCGTACGAGAAGATCGAGCCGAGCTGGTCCATCCGCTCCAGCGCCATGCCGGAACCGCGTACCACGCAGGTCAGAGGATCTTCCGCCACCAGCACCGGCAGGCCGGTCTCTTCCATCAGCAGACGGTCGAGGTCGCGCAGCAGCGCGCCACCGCCGGTCAGCATCATGCCTTTTTCGGCGATGTCGGCACCGAGTTCCGGCGGCGTTTGTTCCAGCGCGTTCTTGACGGCGGACACGATGTTGTTGAGCGGATCGGTCAGCGCTTCCAGGATCTCGTTGCTGGAAATCGTAAACGAACGCGGGATGCCTTCCGACAGGTTGCGGCCCTTGACTTCCATTTCCTTGACTTCGGAACCCGGGAAAGCTGAACCGATCGCCTTCTTGATCGCTTCGGCAGTTTGCTCGCCGATCAGCATGCCGTAGTTGCGGCGGATGTAGTTGACGATCGCTTCGTCGAACTTGTCGCCGCCGACGCGGACCGAGCCCTTGTAGACCATGCCGCCGAGCGAGATGATGCCGACTTCGGTGGTGCCGCCGCCGATGTCGACCACCATCGAACCGGTCGCATCCGACACCGGCAGGCCGGCGCCGATCGCGGCCGCCATCGGCTCTTCGATCAGGTACACCTGCGAGGCGCCGGCGCCGAGTGCCGATTCGCGAATCGCGCGGCGCTCGACCTGGGTCGAGCCGCACGGCACGCAGATGATGATGCGCGGCGATGGCTTGAAGAATTTGGAATCATGCACCATGCGGATGAACTGCTTGAGCATTTGCTCGGTAACCGTGAAGTCGGCAATGACGCCGTCTTTCATCGGGCGAATCGCCTCGATGTTGCCAGGCACCTTGCCCAGCATCTGCTTGGCTTCCTTGCCGACCGCCTGAATGGTCTTCTTGCCGTTCGGACCGCCTTCCTGGCGGATCGCAACGACCGACGGTTCGTCGAGCACGATGCCTTGGCCGCGCACATAAATCAGCGTATTGGCCGTGCCCAGATCGATCGCCAGATCGTTCGAAAAATAACTGCGTAAAAATCCAAACATGTATTGTCCTGATGCGCCACATCTGCGCTTAGTATTATTGGGGGTGCCAACGGGGTGTTCGGGTGCTAGCGATGCGTGCGGCGGCCACTCATGGCGAGTCTTCTGGCACCAGCAACGCAATAACCCGCCATTCTACCTTATAATCTGGCGGATATTGGCGCGCAAAACACTCAAAAATTTTGACCGAATGCTGGATAAATAGGCTGTTTTTATGATGTTTTGCCGCTTTTAACGTGCTTTTTAATCCTTTTCCCTGCGCCGTAATTGGGCGCCATTCGATCATGTCTCTTGCCCTTTCCGACGTCAAACGCATCGCCAATCTGGCGCAACTCGAACTCTCCGACGATCAGGCGAACACCACCCTGGATCAGCTCAACGGCATTTTTGCACTGGTCGAACAGATGAGCGCGGTCGATACCAGCGGCATCGAACCGCTGAGCCACCCGATCGCGGCGCACATGCAGAACCTGTCGCTGCGCCTGCGCGAGGACGTGGTGACCGAATCGAACCGGCGCGACGATTACCTGCGATCGGCGCCGGCGACGCAGGACGGCCTGTATCTGGTGCCGAAGGTGATCGAGTAATTGATCACCTGAATGCGCACCTGAATGCGCACCTGAACGCACACCTGAGCGCGCAACAGTGCAACAAACCCGGACCGCAACGCCATCACCCACGTCATGCATACCAAAACACTCAAACAACTATCGACCCTGCTGCACGCCAAGCAAGTTTCAGCTACTGAACTGGCGGCGCTGTTTCTCGATCGCATCGGACATAGCGACCTGAATGCCTTCCTGCACGTCGATCGCGCGCTGACCCTGCAACAGGCGGCGGCGGCCGACCAGCGTCTGGCCAACAACGACGCCACTGCGCTGACCGGCATCCCGATTGCGCACAAGGACATTTTCGTCACGCGCGGCTGGCGCGCCACTGCCGGCTCGAAGATGTTGGAAAATTACACCAGCCCGTTCGATGCTGCCGTAGTGGAACAGTTCAACGCGGCCGGCATGGTCACGCTCGGCAAACTCAATTGCGACGAGTTCGCGATGGGCTCGTCGAATGAAAATTCGCACTTCGGCCCGGTCAAGAATCCGTGGGACAAGAGCGCGATCCCGGGCGGCTCGTCCGGCGGCTCGGCGGCCGCGATTGCGGCCCGGCTGGCCCCGGCCGCGACCGCCACCGACACCGGCGGCTCGATCCGGCAGCCGGCGTCATTCTGCGGCGTCACCGGCATCAAGCCGACCTATGGCCGGGTCTCGCGTTACGGCATGATCGCGTTCGCATCGTCGCTCGACCAGGCCGGCCCGATCGCCAAGTCCGCCGAAGATTGCGCACTGCTATTGAATGCGATGGCCGGCTTCGATCCGCGCGACTCGACCAGTCTGGAGCCGGGCCAGGGCGGCGACAAGGAAGACTACGCGCGCGATTTGAACCAGCCGCTGCAAGGTTTACGGATTGGCATCCCCAAGGAATATTTCGGTGAAGGTCTGGCTGCCGATGTGGAGCAGGCCATCCGCGCCGCGTTGGCCGAATACGAAAAGCTGGGCGCCACGCTGGTGGATATTTCATTGCCGAAAACCAAGCTGTCGATCCCGGTGTATTACGTGATCGCGCCGGCCGAAGCATCGTCCAATCTGTCGCGCTTCGACGGCGTGCGCTACGGTCATCGCGCCAAGGAGTACAAGGACCTGGCCGACATGTACAAGAAATCGCGCGCCGAAGGTTTTGGCGACGAAGTGCAGCGCCGCATCCTGGTCGGCACCTACGTGTTGTGCCACGGTTATTACGATGCCTACTACCTGCAGGCGCAGAAAATCCGCCGTTTGATCGCGCAGGATTTTCAGGATGCATTTACCCGGTGCGATGTCATCATGGGGCCGGTGGCGCCGACCGTGGCGTGGGATCTGGGTGCCAAGGCCAACGATCCGGTCGCCAACTATCTGGCCGATATTTACACGCTGTCGACCAGTCTGGCCGGCTTGCCCGGTATGTCGATTCCGTGCGGCTTCGGTCAGGGCGAGAAGAATGTCCACCGTCCGGTCGGCCTGCAAATCATCGGCAACTATTTCGCCGAAGCGAAGCTGCTGAACGTTGCGCACCAGTACCAGCAGGCGACGGACTGGCATCTGCGGGCGCCGGCCGGCGTATGAAAAATCCCGTGACCCGCGCCGCCACCAGCGCGGTGCTGCGTTCGCTCGCGCTGCTTGGTTTGCTCAGCGCTGCGGCGGGGCCAAGCGCGGCGCTGGCACAGCAACTCGACCTGCGCTTTTCCTGCAGCACCACGCGCAGCGAGGATCTCGGGCCGACGATCTATGCCGACAACGGCGAGATCCGGCTCGACGGCACGCAGATCAAGGCACTGCGCTGGGAGTCGTCGCTGCATCGCAGCACCCACGGCTTCGATTGTAGCATCGACAGCGACGATGGCGTACAGGCAGAAATCACGGAACACGGCTGGCGCCTCCGGCTGAAGGACCCGCACGCGGCGCGCGCCGCACGCGGCTACGATTCTGAGCACGGCGCCAATTGCACGGTCCGTCTGGAGCGCAATGGCGACACGGTCCGGATCAAGCCAAGCTGTCCGGTGCTATGCGGTTCGCGCAATAATTTTTCGGCGCTGTCGGTCGATCTGAACACCGGCGGCTGCCGCTATGAAGAGTAGAACAGCAAGAACATCAAGAGATCAGCGAATACTAGTGAGGTCATTATGCAGTGGGAAGTAGTCATCGGTCTGGAGACGCATGCGCAGCTCACGACCCAATCGAAAATTTTCAGTGGCGCCTCGACCCGCTTCGGCGCCGAACCGAACACCCAGGCCAGCCCGGTCGATCTGGCGCTGCCGGGCGTGCTGCCGGTGATGAACCGCGGCGCGGTCGAGAAGGCGATCCAGTTTGGCCTGGCGATCGGTGCGACGATCACGCCGAGGTCGGTATTCGCGCGCAAGAATTATTTCTACCCCGATCTGCCCAAGGGCTATCAGATCAGCCAGTTCGAAATCCCCGTGGTGCAAGGCGGCAAGGTCTCGTTCATGTTCGAGAAGGATGGCAAACCCGAGCTGCGCTCGGTGCAGCTGACGCGCGCCCACCTCGAAGAAGACGCCGGCAAATCGCTGCATGAGGATTACCACGGCATGACCGGCATCGACCTCAATCGGGCCGGCACCCCGCTGCTGGAAATCGTCACCGAGCCCGACATGCGCAGCGCCGCCGAAGCGGTCGCCTATGCCAAGGCGCTGCACTCGCTGGTGACCTGGCTCGGCCTGTGCGACGGCAACATGCAGGAAGGCTCATTCCGCTGCGACGCCAACGTGTCGGTGCGTCCGCTCGGCCAGAAGGAGTACGGCACCCGCTGCGAGATCAAGAACCTGAACTCGTTCCGCTTCATGGAAGACGCGATCAACTACGAGGTGCGGCGCCAGATCGAACTGATCGAAGACGGCGGCAAGGTGCAGCAGGCGACGCGCCTGTACGACCCGGACAAGAAGGAAACGCGCTCGATGCGCAGCAAGGAAGACGCGCAGGATTACCGTTATTTCCCCGACCCCGACCTGCCGCCGCTGGTGATTTCACCCGAGTGGATCGCCAAGGTGCAAGCCACCATGCCGGAGTTGCCGGGCGCGATGCGCGAGCGTTTCGTGCGCGATTTTGCGTTGACGGAATACGACGCCGCGATGGTGACGCAATCGAAGGCGATGGCGTCCTATTTTGAAGCCGTCGTGACCAGGGCCGGCAAGGAGCAGGCCAAACCTGCTGCCAACTGGCTGATGGGTGACGTGTCGTCCATGTTGAACCGGGCCGACATCGATATTGCCGATTCGCCCATTACCGCTGAGCAATTTGCGCTGTTACTAACGCGAATTGCCGACAACACTATTACCAGCAAGAGTGCAAAGGAAATCTTTGCGGAGATGTGGAGTAGAAATAAATCTATTGCACTAACCGGAGTTCCAACGACAGTATCTGTAGGAACTGTCGGGGTGTCTTTAGTGGACGAAATCATCGAGTCAAAAGGACTGAAACAGATTTCCGACAGCGGTGCGCTGGAAAAAATCATCGATGAAGTGATGGCGGCCAACGACAAACTGGTCGAGGATTTCCGCGCCGGCAAGGACAAGGCCTTCAACGCGCTGGTCGGCCAGGCGATGAAGGCGACCAAGGGCAAGGGCAACCCGGCACAGGTCAACGAATTGCTGCGCAAGAAGCTGGCGGGCTGAAGCGGCGCGGCGCCATTTCTCGGCGTAGCCAAAACAAGATGGCGCGGCGCTGGCTGCGCCATTTTTTTGGCATCTCCGCTGGCCCGCTGGTGCGGCCGGCGGTTCACGCTGCATGGCGCGGCCGGTGCAACTGGCGCTCGCTTATCTCTTGCGCACCGCTTTGGCGCTGTTATCCAGATTGCCGGCGCTGGCGATTGCCGGCTTCGAGGCATCGCTGCCACGCAGTTCGCGATAGCGCTTCATCGCCGCATCGTACGTGGCGTTGATGTCGTCGATCGTCGCGCTCTGATCCTGGATGTTGCTCTGCTCGTTCTGGATCGTGCGTGTCGCCTCTTCCTGCTTGCGGCGCAGGGTGAATGGCAAGGGTTTGTTCTGGTAGAACTCGCTCTCGGCCTTGACGCTGCTGTGCTGCTTTTCGGCATTGGCGATCGCCTGATTCGATCCTGCGATCAGATCCTGCACGGGCTGCAACGCGCGTTTGCGGGCCGCCTCGATGTCGAGGTCGCTCTGATAGCGCGCCAGCAGGATCCGGTCCAGCTGGCGCTGCTCCTCTGCAGCCACGGCATCGGCCCGCAGCTTGTCCTGTTCCACCTGCTTCTGACGCCGCTGTTCCGGCGTCAGCGGCGCGGCGATTTCGCGCCGCACCAGGCCGCCGCTCATCACCCGCATCACGCGGTCGGCGCATTCGGCGACCGGCCGGTCGGACGTGATGGTGTGGCCGCCGCCATCCTTGCAAATGTAAATCTCGGCCCGTGCAGCAACCGGCACCAACGCCAGTAGCGCCAGGCTCCAGCCCGCGATGGCCAGCCGCGTTGGCGCGGTCAAGCGGCGCACCATATCAGGCGACTCCGTAACGCTGGCGGTAGGCGGCGACCGCAGCCTTGTACTGCGTCAATTCCGCGCCGGCGCCGGCATCGGAAATGTAACCGAGCAAATCGTTCAGGTTGGCGATCGACAGCACCGGCATGCCATAGGCGGCGCTGACCTCCTGCACCGCCGACAGCTTCGACAGTGCGTCATCCGTGCCCGAACGCTCCATCCGGTCCAGCGCAATCAGCACCGCACAGGGGGTCGCGCCAGCAGCGCGGATCATGTCAACCGACTCGCGTACCGAGGTGCCGGCCGAAATCACGTCGTCGACGATCACCACCCGTCCCTGCAGCTTGGCACCGACGATGGTGCCGCCTTCGCCATGGTCCTTGGCTTCCTTGCGGTTGTAGGCGAACGGGCGGTTGTGGCCCTTGGCGGCCAGCGCGACCGCGGTGGCCGCGGCCAGCGTGATGCCCTTGTAGGCGGGTCCGAACAGCATGTCGAACTCCAGTCCGGAATCGATCAGGGTCTGCGCATAAAATTCGGCGACCTGACCCAGATTGGCGCCGTCATTGAATAGCCCGGCGTTGAAAAAATAAGGCGATTGGCGGCCAGCCTTGGTGACAAAATCTCCAAACCGCAATACCCCGGCATTAACTGCAAAGGCAATGAATTGCTGACGTAGTGTGCTCATCGTTCCTGAATCTCGCATCGTGTGACAAATTTTGTCGTTAGTGTTTCACTGAGGAAATTTTTACGGGCCTTTGCGCGCAATTGGCTGCATTTTGACCCTGAATAGCCAAGCTTGTGACGGAATTGTAACGGGTTTGGGCATATCCTAGTTGCAACGACAGGGCAGCAAGTTCCATGCCAAATTGCCACCGGGCAATTGTCGCGCGTGCGCAGCGCCCCGCCGCACGTCGCTGCACCTCGGCGCACGCTGGAAGCCGGTCGGTGAATCGGTTATTCTAAAGCCCCACTCCTGAATCGATCCGCCATGCCAAAAATCATTTCCGCCAACCTGAACGGGATCCGCTCCGCCGCCAAAAAAGGTTTTTTCGAATGGATGGCCAAACAATCGGCCGATTTTATTTGCGTGCAGGAATTGAAGGCGCAGGTGGCCGACATGACGCCGGAATTTCTGAATCCGGGCGGCTATCACGGCCATTTTCACTACGCTGAAAAGAAGGGTTATTCCGGCGCCGGGGTCTACAGCAAGATCGAACCGGATGCGGTGCATATCGGCTTCGGCAGTCCGGAATTTGACGCCGAAGGGCGCTATGTCCGCTGCGATTTAGGCCAACTGACCGTGATCTCGGTGTACTGCCCGTCGGGCTCGTCGTCGCCGGAACGGCAGGAGGCGAAGTTCCGTTTCATGGAAGTATTCCTGCCGCATCTGCTGGCGCTGAAGGCGGAAGGGCGCGAGATCGTGATCTGCGGCGACTGGAACATCGCGCACAAGGAAATCGACCTGAAAAACTGGAAGAGCAACCAGAAGAATTCCGGCTTCCTGCCGGAGGAGCGCGCTTGGCTGAGCCGCGTGTTCGATGAAGTCGGCCTGGTCGACGTGCATCGCCGCATCGACGACCGGCCCGAGCAATATACCTGGTGGAGCAACCGCGGCCAGGCCTGGGCCAAGAACGTCGGATGGCGCATCGATTACCACGTCGCCACGCTCGGCATCGGCGCCAAGGCGACCGCGGTGTCGATCTACAAGGAGGAGCGCTTCTCCGACCATGCACCGCTGATCATCGAGTACGCGCACGCCTGACCGTATCCGACGCTGGCGCGATGCAGCGTTCCAATCTCGCGCAATCCTGCTATTCTTGATGACGGGCAACATTTGTTGCCCGACTTGTGGCATCACCCCGTTCACAACATCACTGGCCGCCCGTACCGACCCGGCATGGGCGACAGCCAATTGCACAGGATTCTGACATGCGCATTCTGCTGTTTCTGTCGCTGGCGCTTGCCGGCTTGCCCACCTTTGCCGATCGCCTGACGATCGAACGCCTGCACAGCGATCCCGAGCTGTCCGGTGCCAGCCCGCGCAATCTGCAGCTGTCGCCGGACGGCGCGCGGGTCGGCTTCCTGCGCGGCCGCGCCGATGATCAGTTCCAGCTCGACCTGTGGGAATTCAATGTGCGCGACAACAGCATGCGGCGGCTGGTCGATTCGCGCGCGTTGCAGCCGCATGAACAGGTTTCCGATGTGGAGCAGGCGCGCCGCGAGCGCGAACGCAAGGCCGGCCTGCATGGCATCGTCGATTACAGCTGGTCGCCGGACGGCCAGCAATTGCTGGTGCCGCTCGGCGGCGAGCTGTACCTGGTCGACGCCGCCCGTCCCGAGCATGCGCGCCGGGTCGCCAGCGGCAACGTGCTGGACCCGCAAATTTCGCCGAAGGGGCACTATGTCTCGTTCGTGCGGCAGCAAAACCTGTATGTGTGCGACCTCGCCAGCGGCCAGGAACGGCAGCTGACGCGCGACGGTGGTGCCACCATTCACAATGCCGAAGCCGAGTTCGTCGCGCAGGAAGAAATGGATCAACGGAGTGGCTACTGGTGGGCGCCGGACGATTCCGCGATCGCGTTCAAGCGCTTCGACGAGGCGCAAGTGCCGCTGGCGCGCCGCGTTGAAATCTATGCCAGCCGCACCGACCTGGTCGAGCAGCGCTACCCTGGCGCCGGCGATCCGAACGTGCTGGTGACGCTGGCACTGGTGGCGCCGGAGAGCGGCGCGACCAGGCAGGTCGATCTGGGCAGTGAGCAGGACATCTACCTGGTGCGCGCCGACTGGAGCGCCGACAGCCGCACCCTGACCTACCAGCGCCAGAGCCGTGACCAGCACCGGCTGCAGCTGATGGCGGTCGACGCCGCGACGCTGGCGCAGCGCACGCTGCTGACCGAAACCGCGGACACCTGGGTCAATGTGCAGCAGGCGCCGCATTTCCTGAAGCAGCGCAATGCCTTGCTGTGGGTGTCCGAGCGCAGCGGCCACAAACATCTGTACCTGTTCGACCTCGACGGCCGTTTGCTGCATCCGGTCACGCGCGGCGACTGGGGCATCGACCAGCTGCTGGCGGTCGATGAACAGGCTGGCCGCGTCTATCTGAGCGCCAATCGCGACGCCGTGATCGACCAGCAAATTTACGCCCTGGCGCTCGATGGCAGCAGCGCCGAGCGGCCGCAACGCGTGAGCCAGGCCGACGGCTGGCACGAGGCAAAATTTTCCGGTCACGGCGAACTGTACGTCGATACCTGGTCCGATACCGACACGCCGCCGCAAGTCAGTCTGCGCCGGCCCGACGGCAGCCTGCTGGCATGGATCGAGCACAACGAAATGAATAGCCGCCATCCGTATGCGCCGTATCGCGCCAGCCATGTCGCGACCGAGTTCGGCACGCTGCAGGCGGAAGACGGTCAGAGCCTGTACTACGCGCTGAAGAAGCCGGCCGGCTTCGACCCGCATCGACGCTATCCGGTATTCCTGTCGGTCTATGGCGGGCCGGGTTCGCAACAGGTGCAGCGCAAATGGGGCGGCCTGTTCGACCAGTACATGGCGCAGCAGGGTTATGTCGTGTTTCGCCTCGACAACCGCGGCTCGTACCGGCGCGAACGGCGTTTTACCGATGTCATCTACCAGGAGCTGGGCAAGCATGAAGTGGCCGACCAGCTGACTGGCATCGACTGGCTGGCGCGTCAGCGTTTTGTCGATCCACAGCGGATCGGCGTGTTCGGCTGGAGTTACGGCGGCTTCATGACGCTGCGCCTGCTGGAAGCAGGATCAAGCCGGATCGCTGCCGGTGCGTCGGTGGCGCCGGTCACCGACTGGCAGCTGTACGACACCCATTACAGCGAACAATACCTGGGCCGCCCGCAAGACAACCCGGAGGGCTATCGCCAGAGCGGCGTGTTCGCGCATCTGGACGGATTACGCTCGCCGCTGCTGCTGATGCACGGGATGGCGGACGACAACGTGCTGTTTACCAACTCGACGCGGCTGATCGATGCTCTGGCGAGCGGCGGCGTGATGTTCGACCTGATGACTTATCCGGGCGCAAAACACGGGATCTCGGGTCCGGCCGGGCAGAAGCATGTGTACCGCACCATCGAGCGCTTCTTCGCCCAGCATCTGAAGCAGCCGGCGCCGCTGCCGAGCGCCGCTACGGCACCGGTACCGGATCCTGCAGCGCCTGCGCAACCGCCAGCCTGAGCCCAGTATCTGTAGTTTTCAGGCTATTTATATGCGGAACCGGCCTATCGGTGAAGGAGTATATTCAGACGCGGTTGGGCCGCTGCTCGTTCCACGGCGCGATTTTCGGCAACATCAGCATGCCGGGCAGGGCCAGCCCGAAACACAGGATGAAGAACCAGAACCAGCCGGTCTGCGCCACGATGAAGCCGATCGACGACGTGACGAAGGTGCGCGGCACCGCGGCCAGGCTCGAGAACAGCGCGAACTGGGTGGCGGTGTAGCGCGGATCGGTGGTCTTCGCGATATAGGCGACGAAGGCGGCGGTGCCGAGGCCGACGCCGAAGCCCTCGAAGGCCATCGCCGCGGCCAGGTAGTACGGATCCGGGCCGGCGTGGGCCAGCACCGCAAACCCAAGGCTGGTGAGCGCCTGCAACACGCCAAAGATCCACAGCGCGCGGTTGATGCCGAGCTTGACCATCCAGACCCCGCCGACGATGCCGCCGATGATGCTGGCCCAGAATACGGTCAGCTTCGCGATCGCGCCGATCTGCGTCAGCGCAAATCCGAGATCGATAAAGAATTTCGTCAGCAGCGTGCCG
The DNA here is from genome assembly GCF_042646465.1 of Pseudundibacterium arcticum. NCBI lineage: Bacteria > Pseudomonadati > Pseudomonadota > Betaproteobacteria > Burkholderiales > Oxalobacteraceae > Pseudundibacterium > Pseudundibacterium arcticum. The sequence goes on along the minus strand of NZ_JBHRTP010000045.1, from coordinate 51,423 downwards.
GCCATGCTGTCGCCGATCCGGTACAGGAAAATGAAGCCGAGCACCCACAGCGCATTGCTCCAGCCGCCGCGTGAAATGAATTCACGAAACGGCAACACCACCGCCTCGCGGATATTTTTCGGTGGTTCGCCGTAGATCTCCGGTTCCTTGATCAGCAGGGTGCAAATCAGGCCCGGCAGCATGAACGCCGCGGTGATCCAGAACACCGACTGCCACGGCAGCAAATCGGCCAGGATCAGTGACAAGGCGCCGGGCACCAGATTGGCCACCTTGTACGCGTTGACATAGGCGGCCGCGCCCAGGCCCTGTTCATTGTCGGGCAGGATTTCGCGCCGGTAGGCGTCCACCACCACATCCTGGCTGGCCGACAGGAAGGCCACCACCGAGGCGGCAGCGGCAATCAGCGGCAGCTGGGTCAGCGGGTCCAGCATCCCCATCACGCCAATCGCGACCAGCAGCAAGGCTTGCGTCAAGGCCATCCAGCCGCGCCGCCGCCCGAGCGAACCGAAATGGAAACGGTCCATCAGCGGCGCCCACAGAAATTTCCAGGTGTACGGGAACATCACCAGCGCGAACAGGCCGATCGCCTTGATGTTGAGCCCGGACTTGGCCAGCCAGGCCTGCAGCAGGTTGAGCAGGATATACAGCGGCAAACCGGAACTGAAGCCGAGGAACAGCAGCACCAGCATGCGCCGGTTCAGATAGCTGTGCCAGGACGTGGCGGGCGGCGCGGGTGGCGCCGGCGCCAGCGGCGGTGAAGTCGATTTCATTTTTTCTTCAATCGGAACACCGCCAGGCTGCCACGCCAGTTAGGCAAAAAGGTGATCGGCTTGCCATCGTGCAGCGCAATGCATTCCAGCACGTCGAGTCCGACCTGATTCGCCAGCGCCTCGAAATCCTTGATCGTGGCGCAGCGCACATTCGGCGTGTCATACCACTCGTATGGCAGCGACTTCGATACCGGCATGCGGCCGCGCAGCAATGCGGCGCGATGCGGCCAGTAGGCGAAATTCGGAAACGACACGATGGCTTCACGGCCGACGCGCGCGATGTCGCGCAGCAGGCCTTCGACGTTCTTCATCATCTGCAGCGATGACAGGCACAACACGGTATCGAAGCTGTTGTCGGCAAAAATGCCCAGGCCCTTCTCCATGTCCTGCTGGATCACGTTGATGCCGCGCTGCGCGCTGGCCAGGATCTTGTCGTCGGCGATCTCGATGCCGTAGCCGGTGCAGCGCTTGGCGCTTTGCAGATAATCGAGCATCACGCCATCGCCGCAGCCGACGTCAAGCACATGGCTGTGCGGGCCGACCCAGTGTGCAATGAAGGCCAGATCGGCGCGCAAACTGCTCAGTTCCTGAAAATTCATGCGGCCACCTTGCTGTTTCGTTCATCCCAGATACGGTCGTAATAGGTGCGCACCAGATTCAGATAACGTGCATCTTCCAGCAGGAACGCATCGTGGCCATGCGGCGCGTCGATTTCGGCATAGGTGACACGGCGCTTGTTGTCGATCAGCGCGCGCACGATCTCGCGGCTGCGTTCCGGCGCGAAGCGCCAGTCGGTGGCAAACGACGCCAGCAGAAATTGCGCGCGGCTGTTGGCCAGTGCTTTGCTCAGATCGCCGCCGAACGCACGCGCCGGGTCGAAATAGTCGAGCGCCCTGGTGACCAGCAAATAGGTATTGGCGTCGAAGTATTCCGAGAACTTGTCGCCCTGATAACGCAGATAGGATTCAATTTCGAAATCGACGCCAAAGCCGAAGTGGTAGTCGCGCTCGGCGCCGTTCTCGTCGTCCGTGTCAGCCGGGTTGGTGGCGCGCAGTTTGCGACCGAATTTCTCGGCCATGTCATCGTCCGACAGATAGGTGATGTGGCCGATCATGCGCGCTACCCGCAAGCCGTTCTTCGGCACCACGCCGTATGCGTAATAATCGCCGCCGTGATAATCGGGGTCGGTCAGAATCGCCTGGCGCGCGACGTCGTTGAACGCGATGTTCTGCGCCGACAGCTTGGCGGTCGAAGCGATCACGACGCAATGGCGCAGCCGGTCCGGGTACATCGTGCTCCACGCCAGCGCCTGCATGCCGCCCAGCGAGCCGCCCATCACCGCCGCGAATTGCTCGATCCCGAGCCGGTCCGCCAGACGCGCCTGCGCCGTGACCCAGTCCTGTACCGTCACCACCGGGAACTCGGCGCCGTACGGTTTGCCGCTGGCCGGGTTGATATGCATCGGGCCGGTCGAGCCGAAGCAGGAGCCCAGGTTGTTGACGCCGATCACGAAGAAACGGTCGGTGTCGAGCGGCTTGCCGGGGCCGACCATGTTGTCCCACCAGCCGACATTCTTGGGCTGGTCGGCATACACGCCGGCCACATGATGCGACGCGTTCAGCGCATGACAGACCAGCACCGCGTTCGATTTATCGGCATTGAGCGTACCGTAGGTTTCATACACCAGGGTGTAGTCGGCGATCGCCGCGCCGCTCTGCAATGGCAAGGGCTCGGCAAATTGCATCGACTGAGGTGAAACGATTCCGATGGAAGACATGGGATCCAGATCAAGTTCAAAAAAAGTCCGAAGACAAGCCCTCGGATCGTATCGGGCTATCTGGCACAACAGGGACTAAATCGGGGCTCGTCTGCAAGCTCGCTTTAGCCGTATTTATGCGGGATAGACCCTTGCGCCCGCAAGCTGAGTCGGGGGAACCGTTCAAATCGGCGCAAGCTGCAAGAATAGCGAACTCGCCGGCCGCCGTCAAACCGCATCAGGGGCCGGTCGGAGTTGCGGAATCGAAGCAAACACACGCTGAACGGGGACAGATTTTGCCGGATTTGCAGCGTCAATAGCGCGCCAACTAGCGGGCTATTGCGCAAAAAGCCGGCGACACCATACGCTCGCAGACTTTAGCAGCCGATGCTGCGGGGGCGCCGAGCCGTAACTCTGACCGGCTCCCGGGGTCGTTACAAGGCTTGCAACTGCGCGACGGTGTCGCCAATCATGCCCGGCTCGACCGAACGCAGGATCTTGCGCACGTACGGCTCGATCTGGCTCAGGTCGCTGTTCAGGATTTCCTGCTTGACTGCCAGCAGCTGGGCCGGATGCATCGAAAATTCACGCAAGCCCATGCCGAGCAACAATCGCGTCAGATGGATGTCGCCGGCCATTTCGCCGCACACCGAAACCGGCGTGCCGGCTCTTTCGCCGGTCTTGATGGTCATCGACAGCAGGTGCAGGATGGCCGGGTGCAGCGGGTTGTAGAGATGCGCGACCTCGTGATCGACGCGATCGATCGCCAGCGTGTACTGGATCAGGTCGTTGGTGCCGATCGACAGGAAATCGAGGCGCTTGATGAACATCGGCAGCGCCAGCGCGGCGGCCGGAATCTCGATCATGGCACCGATCTGGATCGCGCCGTCGAATTTTTTATGGGCGTCGCGCAGCTGGGCCTTGGCCTGCTCGATCAGCGCCAGCGTCTGGTCGATCTCGAAAGCATGGGCCAGCATCGGGATCAGCAGCTTGACCGGGCCGATCGCCGAGGCGCGCAGGATCGCGCGCAGTTGGGTCAGAAACAGGCGCGGTTCGGCCAGGCAGTAGCGGATCGCACGCAGCCCGAGCGCCGGATTGAGCGCGTTGTGCTCGATCATGTCGAGCGGCTTGTCGGCGCCGATGTCGAGCGTGCGGATCGTCACCGGCCGCCCCTTCATCGCCACCACGGCCTTGCGGTAGGCTTCGAATTGCTCGTCTTCCGACGGCAGCTTGCTGGCGCTGCCGCGCCCCATGAACAGGAATTCAGTACGGAACAGGCCGACGCCGCTGGCGCCGGCGTCCATCGCGGCGGCGCAGTCTTCGGGCAGCTCGATATTGGCCAGCAGCGCGATGGCGACGCCGTCGCGCGTGACAGCGGGCGTCTTCTTCAGCTTGCCGAGCTTTTTGCGGACGCGTAATTGTGCCGCTTGACGCTCACGGTATTGCTCGAGCACGATCTCGCTCGGGTCGATGATGACAACACCGGCATCGCCGTCGACGATCACCCAGTCGTCCTGCGCGATCAGGCTCGACGCCCGCGATACACCGACCGCGGCCGGAATGTCGAGGCTGCGCGCGACGATCGCGGTATGCGAGTTCTGGCCGCCGACATCGGTGACGAAGCCGCTGAACGAGCGGTCACGAAAACGCAGCATGTCGGCCGGCGATATATCGTGCGCCACCACGATCATCAGCGCCAGCGATTCGTCCAGGCCGTCAGGCGCCGGCAACAGTTGCGCGCTGCCGGTCAGTATCTTCAGCACCCGCTCGGCGACCTGGGCGATGTCGGCCTTGCGCTCGCGCAGATAGGGGTCCTCGATTTCGTCGAACTGCGCCGACAGCTCGTCGATCTGGGTCACCAAAGCCCATTCGGCGTTGTAGTGGCGGGTCCGGATGATGTCGAGCGGCGCTTCGGAAATCATCGGGTCCGACAGGATCAGCGCGTGCACGTCGATGAAGGCGCCCAGTTCGGCCGGCGCATCTTTCGGCAGCTCGGACCAGATCGTCTGCAGCTCCTTGTGCACGGCGCTGATGGCCTGCTGCAGCCGCTCGACCTCGGCCTCGACCTGTTCCTGTGCGACCAGATAATGTTTGACGTCGAGCGCGGCCGGCGTCAGCAGGTGCGCCCGCCCAATGGCGATGCCGCGCGAAACAGGAATGCCGTGGAGCGAAAATGATGCCATCGTTGTGCCTGTATGGGTGCGGGAAGAGCGGCCTAGAGCCGCACTTCACATTTGGTAATTTTTACGAGCCGCCGGCTGGCTCTGAAAATCGTAGCGAGCGGCGCGAGGTCGGACCGAGAAGCACAGCCGTACGCAGGTACGGCGAGCATCGCAGGTTCGAGATCGCGCCGCGCAGTAGATTTGCAGAGCCAGCCTATTCGCCTTCGCCGAACTTGTCGTGTATCAGGGCAGTGATTGCATTGAAACAGTCCGCTTCGTCGGCGCCATCGGTCTCCAGCGTTACCCTGGCGCCCTTGCCGGCGGCCAGCATCATCACGCCCATGATCGATTTGGCGTTGACGCGGCGCGTGTTGCGGGTCAGCCAGACATCGCTTTTGTACTTGGTGGCGAGTTGGGTCAGTTTGGCGGAGGCGCGGGCATGCAGGCCGAGTTTGTTGGTGATTTCGAGTTCTTGTTGAATCATCGCTGGAGTTTGCCGGTGTTTTTGGAGGTTAAATGAGACTAAAGCCGCAGTCGATTGTCGACCCGCACCGCGCCATTCTGGCCGCCGGCCAGCGCCATTTCGACCACCACGTCCAGCGTATCCTGGCGGTACGTCAGCGCGCGCAGCAGCATCGGCAGGCTGATGCCGGCGATCACTTCGATCCGGCCGGCTTCGGCCAGCGTGTTGCAGCAATTGGACGGCGTGCCGCCCTTGACGTCGGTGATCACCAGCACACCGGAGCCATCGTCCAGGCGCGTGATCGCCTCGGCCGCCAATTGGTTGACCTCGGCCGGACTCTGGTCGGCCACCACGTCGATCGCCTCCAGCCGTTCGGGCTGGCCGCGAAAGACATGCTGCGTGGCGGCGATGAAGGCCTGACCGAGCGGCGCGTGGGTGAGAAGAAGAATGCCGACCATACCGGAACCTTATGCAACCTTATGCAAGCCAACAATAATCAGGGAGTATATGCAAAAAAACTCTTATTCCGCAATACTTTCACCGGGATTTTAAAATACTGCAGGCAGTATATGTTCAAGCCCGGACCGCTTTTTCGACTGCATCGATGAACATCGCAGCCACGTCGAAGCCGGTTTGTTGCGTGATTTCCTGAAAACAGGTCGGGCTGGTGACATTCACCTCGGTCAGGCAATCGCCGATAACATCTAATCCTACCAGCAACAGGCCGCGACTCGCCAGGACCGGGCCCAAGGCTTCGCCGATTTCGCGGTCGCGCGCGCTCAGTGGCTGCGCCACGCCGAGGCCGCCGGCGGCCAGGTTGCCGCGCACTTCGGTGCCCTGCGGGATGCGCGCCAGCGAGAACGGCACCAGCTCGCCGCCGATCACCAGGATGCGCTTGTCACCCGTGACGATCTCGGGAATGAAACGCTGCGCCATGATGCTGTGGGCGCCGTTGTCGGTCAGGGTCTCGATGATCGCGCCCAGGTTCATCGCATCGGCCTTGATGCGAAAGACGCCGGTGCCGCCCATGCCGTCCAGTGGTTTCAGGATGATGTCCTGGTGCTCGGCGTGGAAGGCGCGCAGCCGCGCCTCGTCGCGCGTGACCAGGGTCGGCGTGATGAATTGCGGGAATTGCGCGATTGCCAGTTTTTCGTTGTGATTGCGCACCGCGGTCGGATCGTTCAGCACCCGCGCACCTTGCTGCACCGCCAGTTCCAGCAGGTAGGTGGTGTAGATGTATTCCATGTCGAACGGCGGGTCCTTGCGGTTGATCACCGCATCGAACTGTGACAATGGCTGCACGCCAATCGGCTCGGCGCGGTACCAGTCATGCGGCTGGTGGTGATCATCGCTGCGCGGATTGCCGGTCAGCGTGATACGGTCGACATTGGCCCGCACGCCGCCGCCGTCGAGCGCCAGGGCGCGCTGTTCGAATGCATATAGCTCGTAGCCGCGGCGCGCGGCCTCGACCATCATCGCGTAGGTGGAATCCTTATAGGTCTTGAAACCGGCCAACGGGTCGGCCAGGAAGGCAAGTTTCATCGAAGTCCTCTTAAATTATGCAAGCGCGCCAGCGCGGTTCAACACAGCCAACCGGGCATCGTTCGGCGCCGAACCGCACCGCGTCCTGGCCTGACGACCGGCCAGTGCAAACGCGCTGGCCGCAAGGCGATGCGATCCCACTCAATAGATTTCCGGATTCGGATCGGTCTTTTCCATCTCCAGCGACGCCGCCAGCAAGGCCAGCCGCGCCACCACACCGTACATGTAGAAACGGTTCGGCGCCGCGGTGCCGGGCTTGGCCTTCAGGTCCGGCAACGCGTGCTGCTGGGCAAACGCGAGTGGCACGAAATGGGCGCCCGGCGCGTTCAGGTTCTGGTCGATCGCGCGGTCGGCGTGGACCCGGTAGAAGCCGCCGACCACGTAGCGGTCGATCATGTAGACCACCGGCTCGGCCACCGACTCGTTGATGTGCTCGAACGAATGCACCCCTTCCTGCACGATCACGTCGGTCACTTCGAGGCCGTCCTTGCCCACAGCCATCTTGCTGCGCTGCTTGCGGTTCAGGTCCTTGACCTCGCTGCTGTCCTTGATCGTCATGATGCCCATGCCATAGGTGCCGGCGTCGGCCTTCACGATCACGAACGGGGTTTCCTTGATGCCGTATTCCTTGTATTTCTTGCGGATCTTGGCCAGCACGCCGTCGACCGCGGCCACCAGCCGGTCCTCGCCGGTGCGGTCGTTGAAATTGATGCCGGCGCAGCGGGCGAAATACGGATTGAGCATCCACGGATCGACGTCGATCAGCTTCGCGAATTTTTTCACCACTTCATCGTAGGCCGCGAAATGGTTGGTCTTGCGCCGCACCGCCCAGCCGGCATGCAGCGGCGGCAGCAGGTTTTGTTCGTTCACGTTTTCGAGGATGCCCGGGATGCCGGACGACAGATCGTTATTCAGCAGCACGGTGCAGGGGTCGAAATTTTTCAGGCCGACGCGGCGCCCGTTCTGCGAGCGCTCGATCGGCTCCAGGGTCAGCGTGCTGCCGTCCGGTAATTCGATCGGAGTCGGCTCGGTGACATCGTCCGACAACGAGCCGAGCCGCACATTGAGGCCGGTCTGGCGGAAAATCTGCATCAGCCGCGCCAGATTCTGCAGGTAGAAGCTGTTGCGGATGTGCGCTTCGGGGATCAGCAGCAGGTTCTTGGCATCGGGACAATATTTCTCGATCGCGGCCATCGCGGCCTGCACCGCCAGCGGCAGCATCTCGGGCGCGAGGTTGTTGAAACCGCCCGGGAACAGGTTGGTGTCGACCGGCGCCAGCTTGAAGCCGGCATTGCGCAAATCGACCGAGCAGTAGAACGGCGGCGTGTGCTCCTGCCATTCGAGCCGGAACCAGCGCTCGATGGCCGGCGTGGCCTCCAGAATCTTCTTTTCGAGGTCGAGCAGCGGGCCGGTCAGCGCCGTGACGAGGTGGGGAACCATAAAAAACCTTTTTACTTATGCAACGGATGAATGTGCGCGACGAATGTACCAGACGAATCTGCCCGACGAATCTGCCCGATTCTAGCGGATGCGTCGTTAATGCGCCGGATCGGCTGGCGGGTAGTCCGTAGATGTGGGGCGATTGGGCGCGATATCAAGACCGGCACCACGATCGCGGCCGTGAAAGCAGCGTGGTACCCGCGCAGCCGGGGCTCCCAGCCTTGCAAGGAATTTCGTTCCGGGCGGCGCGGGAACGACAATCGCGACCACGACCGTGTGCGGCGCTTGAATGGCGTGATACACGACGCCCAGACCATAAAAAAGGCGCCTCCGAAGAGGCGCCTTTCGCTCACGACATGATCGCCGGATGCATTGGAGTTATTTACTACTACCATACTCCTATTGTGGAACTACCACCTCCACCTACTGTAAAGCGAAATTTACATATACTCCATCAAGCGTGATAAGCCGATTCACCGTGGCTGGTAATATCCAGACCTTCGCGCTCTTCTTCTTCGGGTACCCGCAGCCCGACTGTCAGGTCGACCAGCTTGTACGCGACCACCGACACCACTGCCGACCAGAGGATGGTGGTGCCGATCGCCTGCGCCTGGATCCAGACTTGGCCGCCGATCGAATACGCGTCCTTCGACATCGCATTGGTCACGTAATCGAAGATGCCCTGGCCGCCGAGCGCCGGCGACGCGAAGACACCGGTCAACAGCGCGCCCAGGATACCGCCGACGCCGTGCACACCGAACACGTCGAGCGAATCGTCGGCGCCGATCAGACTCTTCAGACCGTTCACGCCCCACAGGCACAGCAGGCCGGCCAACAGACCGATCGCCAGTGCACCCATCGGACCGACGAAGCCGCAGGCCGGGGTGATTGCCACCAGACCGGCCACCGCGCCGGACGCGCCGCCCAGCATCGACGGCTTGCCCTTGAACAGCCACTCGCCGAACAGCCACGACAGCGTCGCGGTAGCGGTCGCCAGCAGCGTGTTGATGAAGGCCAGCGCGGCAACGTCGCCCGCTTCCAGCGCCGAACCGGCGTTGAAGCCGAACCAGCCGACCCACAGCAGCGACGCGCCGATCATGGTCATCGTCAGCGAATGCGGCGCCATCGATTCACGGCCGTAGCCGACACGCTTGCCGATCAGGACCGCACCGACCAGGCCTGCCACCGCCGCATTGATGTGCACCACGGTGCCGCCGGCGAAGTCGAGCGCGCCTTTTTGCCACAGGAAGCCGCCCTTGGCCGTCTCGGACGCCAGCGTTCCCGCATCCTTGATGCCGTCCGGACCGGGCCAGAACCAGACCATGTGCGCGATCGGCAGGTAAGCAAAGGTGAACCACAGCACCACGAACAGCAGCACCGCCGCAAAGCGCGCCCGTTCGGCAAAAGCGCCGATGATCAGGCCGCAGGTGATTGCCGCAAACGTGGCCTGGAACGCGACGTAGACGAATTCCGGTAGCACCACGCCTTTGCTAAAGGTGGCGGCGGTCGAGAAAGTGGCCTTGACCGGGTCCCAGATGCCGTTCAGGAATAAGCGGTCGAAACCCCCGATGAAGCGGGTATTTTCCGTAAATGCCAGGGAATAGCCGTAGATGCACCACAATACGATGATGACGGCGAAAATCACGAACACCTGCAGCAGGATCGACAGCATGTTCTTGGAACGCACCAGGCCGCCATAGAACAGCGCCAGACCGGGGATCGTCATCAGGATCACCAGCATGGTCGAGACCATCATCCAGCTGGTGTCACCCTTGTTCGGGGTCGGGGCGGCAGCGGGAGCTGCGGCCGGTGCAGAAGATGGGGCCGCTGCTGTCGTGGCCGCTGGTGCAGCTGCAGGTGCAGCAGCCGATGCGGCTGCGCTCGAGGCAGGCGCCGCCACTGCGGCACTGCTGGCAGCCGGCGCCGTAGTGGCCGCGGACGATTCATCGGCCGCCCATGCGGGCACGGAGCATACAGCGGTGACGCACAAGGCGCAGCCTGCCAGCCATTTGGCGATTGTTGTTTTCATTGTTTTCCCCTTACAGTGCGTCATTGCCGGTTTCACCGGTGCGGATCCGCACCACCTGTTCCAGCGCGCTCACAAAAATCTTGCCGTCGCCGATCTTGCCGGTGCGAGCCGAGGTTTCGATCGCCTCGATCACATGCTCGACCAGCGCGTCGTCGACTGCTGCCTCGATCCGCGTCTTGGGCAGGAAATCGACCACGTATTCGGCGCCGCGATACAGCTCGGTATGGCCTTTCTGGCGGCCGAAACCCTTGACTTCGGTGACGGTGATGCCTTGCACCCCGATCGCCGACAAGGCTTCACGCACCTCGTCGAGCTTGAACGGTTTGATAATGGCGGTAATCATTTTCATGTGAGCCTCGCTTAAAAAGTTTTTGCGACGGAAACCACCAGCGCACGCTTGCCCATGAACTTGCCGTTAGCCGGCGACGCATAGAACGTCTCGTCGGCGTTGGTGTCGACCGCGGCCACCGCCAGCGTGACGCCGCCAAGCTGGTTGAAGACCTTGCTGACGCCGATCTTGTAGTCGCTGTAGGTCGCGGCCGAGTCATTCACGCCGCGCACCTTTTGATAGCCGGCGTGCAGGTTCAAGGTGAAATCACTGCCCAGGTCGACATTGGCGCCGAGGTCCACGTAACCGCTGTTCTTGCTGTCCGGGATGCCGAACAGGGTGGTCAGCGCATGCGAATACTTGATATAGGCCGGACCGTAGCCGAGCTGGCCGTAGATTTCAAAGGTATTGGCGTTCTTGAAGCCGGGCACGTCGTCGAGCTTATTGTTGACGTAGACATAGGCCAGCGCGCCGACGTCATAACTCACATCCTTGACCAGTTCACCCTTCTTGCCGGCATACAGATCCCACTCCAGCGGCGTGCTGCCGGCGCCGTTGCCGATGTCCTTGACCCATTTGATGGTCGACAGCCAGGTACCGGCGTAGAACCCGGACGGGTTGTGGACATAATCGGCGCCGCCCTGCAGCGCTGGATCCAGCCGCGTCTGCGAAATGCCGCGATAGCGGTAATCGCTGACCAGGCTGGCATTGAAGCTGACTTCGTGCTCCGGCTTGGCATCTTCGGCCCACGCCGGCATGGCGCAAAGACTGCCGCCGGCGACGGCGGACACGGCGACTGCAAGTATCAATTTTTTCATCTTAGTTCCCTGGAGACGGTTTTGCACAATAAAATGGCGAACGAACAAGTTTCCCTTTAGCATTAGCAGGACTCGTGCCAGGTGCTCAGGGGATTAATTGACGCCGATTCAGCCCTTTTGCCACCCGACGCGGCGCGGACTATGATGAAATGGCAAGGACAGCGCGTTTGCAGCGCACCAGATTTATACCGATTTACCGCCGACCGCACCAAACTGGTGCGGCCCAACCGAGACAGAGGACAGCGATGGACAAGAATTTCTTCAACGACATGCAGGCCAAGATCAACCAGGCATTGGAAAATTCACCCGCCAAGGACATCGAAAAGAACGTCAAGGCGCTGATGAGCCAGGGCTTTGCCAAGCTCGACCTGGTCACGCGCGAAGAATTCGACGTGCAGGCGCAGGTGCTGGCCAAGACCCGCGCCAAGCTCGACGTGCTGGAAGCGCGCGTGGCGGAGCTTGAAGCCAAGCTGCCGCGCTAAGCCGCCGAGTCGACGATGACCCTGGCCGTATTGAAGAGCCGCGCGCTGGCTGGCATGCACGCGCCCGAAGTCACCGTCGAGGTGCATCTGGCCAACGGCCTGCCGAGTTTCACCATCGTGGGGCTGCCGGAAACCGAGGTCAAGGAATCGAAGGATCGGGTGCGGGCCGCGCTGCAGAACGCGCGCTTCGACTTCCCGGCGCAGCGCATCACGGTCAATCTGGCGCCGGCCGACCTGCCGAAGGAATCGGGCCGCTTCGATCTGCCGATCGCGCTCGGGATCCTGGCGGCGTCGGGCCAGATCCCGGGCGACCAGCTCGACCAGTATGAATTCGCCGGCGAACTGTCGCTGTCGGGCGAGTTGCGCCCGATCCGCGGCGCGCTGGCGATGACCTTTGCGATGCATGACGGCAGCGGCGAGCGCGGTCGCGACCACAAGCCGCGCGGCTTCATCCTGCCGCGCGCCAATGCCGATGAGGCGGCGCTGGTGCGCGACGCCAGTATTTATCCGGCCGAATCGCTGCTGCAGGTGTGCGCCCACTTCGGCGCCAGCGATCCGGAGGCAAGGCTGCAGCGCCATCGCCCCGCGGCCGCCGCGGTGCGGCCGCAATATCCGGATTTTGCCGAGGTCAAGGGCCAGCAGCAGGCCAAGCGCGCCTTGGAAGTGGCCGCCGCCGGCAATCACAGCGTGCTGTTGATCGGCCCGCCCGGCACCGGCAAAACCATGCTGGCGGCACGCTTCCCCGGCATCCTGCCGCCGATGACGGATCAGGAAGCGCTCGAATCGGCGGCAGTGCAATCGCTGACCAGCGGCTTCTCCATCGCGCGCTGGAAGCAACGACCATATCGTGCGCCGCATCACACCGCGTCCGGCGTGGCGCTGGTCGGTGGCGGCGGCACGCCGCGCCCCGGCGAAATCTCGCTGGCGCATCGCGGCGTACTGTTTCTGGACGAATTGCCGGAGTTCGATCGCAAGGTCCTGGAAGTGCTGCGCGAACCGCTCGAATCGGGCCAGATCACGATTTCGCGCGCGGCGCGCCAGGCCGATTTTCCGGCGCGCTTCCAGCTGATTGCGGCGATGAATCCCTGTCCATGTGGCTATCTGGGACACGTTTCCGGCAAATGCCGCTGCACGCCCGATCATGTGGCGCGCTATCAGGACCGCATCTCCGGGCCGCTGCTGGACCGGATCGACATGCAGATCCAGGTCGGTGCGCTGGCCCAGGACGAGCTGATGAAGCAAGGCGAAGGCGAGCCATCGAGTGCGGTCGCAACCCGGGTCGAGCGCGCGTTTGCGCTGCAACTGGGACGGCAGGACAAGGCCAACAACCTGTTGTCCACCACGGAAATCGACCAGCACTGCAAACCCGATGCGGCCGGCGAACAGCTGCTGCGCAGCGCGATGACGCGACTGAACTGGTCGGCACGCGCCTATCATCGCGTGCTGAAGGTGGCGCGCACCATCGCCGATCTGGCCGGCGCCGCGACCATCGGTGCGACGCATATCGCCGAGGCGATCCAGTATCGGCGTGCGTTGCGCGAACGTTGAGCGGCGCCCCGATGTTCATTGGAATCTTGTGCGCGCTCGGCGCCGGGCTGCTGTGGGGCCTGGTATTTATCGCACCGCTGCTGCTGGGTGACTATCCCGGCCTGGTGCTGTCATTTGCCCGCTATATCGCGTTCGGCCTGATCGCCCTGGTGCCGGCCTTGTTCGACTGGCGCCGCATCGTGGCCCTGCGTCGGGCCGACTGGATCGCCGCGCTGAAACTGGCGCTGGTCGGCAATCTGCTGTATTACGCGGCGCTGGCGACCGGCATCCAGCTGGCCGATGCACCGCTGCCGACCATGCTGATCGGCACGCTGCCGGTGGTGATTTCGGTGTGCGCGAATCTGCTGCCCGGCCATCCGTCGGAAACCGTCGCGTGGCGCTCGCTGGCACTGCCGCTGCTGATTATTGCGGCCGGTCTGATGCTGGTCAACGGCAGCGAACTGGCGCACATGAAGCAGATGCCGCACCTACCGCACGGGAGCGGCGCCGGCCGCACGCCGGCAGATTACGCGCTGGGCTGCGCGATCACACTGGGCGCGGTGGCGGCGTGGACCTGGTACCCGATCATGAACGGGCGCCACCTGAAGGCGCATCCGAATCTTGCTTCATCGACCTGGGCCACCGCGCAGGGCCTGGCAACCTTGCCGCTGGCACTGCTCGGCTTTGCCGGCTACGGGCTGTTCAGCCATGTCAGCGGCGGCGCGTACGCCTTCCCGCTCGGACCCAGACCGCAGCTGTTCATCGGCATCATGCTGGTGATCGGACTGCTCGCCTCGTGGCTCGGTACGCTGTTGTGGAACCAGGCCAGCCAGCGCCTGCCGACCTCGCTGGCCGGGCAGTTGATCGTGTTTGAAACGCTGGCCGCGCTGCTGTATGCATTCATCCTGCGTGGCAGCATGCCGCCGCCACAGGTGCTGACCGGCGTGCTACTGCTGTGCCTCGGCGTATTGCTGGGAGTGCACGTGTTCCAGCGCACAAGACTTAGGGCCGCAAGCGCGGCATGATCGCGGGAGTCGCCGCGGAAATCAACGCATTCAACCACCTCATCGTCACCAAAAACCATGCCAAAAAATTCCCTTGCCCTGCATCCCCGTGCGCTGTTGCGCGCTACTGGCCGCAGCGTGCTGGCGGTCAGCGCCTGCACCCTGCTATTGCTGGCCTGCTCGCCCAAGTTCGACTGGCGCGAAGTCCACGGCAAGGACGCGCCGTTTGTGGTGGTGCTGCCGGCCAAACCGTCGTCGATCGCGCGCCAGATCAACCTCAACGGCACCACGGTGACGATGCAGATGACCGCAGCCGAAGTCGATGGCGTCACATTTGCGATCGGCACCGCTGAATTGCCCGACGCCGCCAAGGCCCAGGCGGCGCTGCCGGCGATGAAGAAGGCACTGGTCAGCAACATCAAGGGCACCGTCAAGAGCGAGAGCAGCGCGGCCGCCGCGCAGGGAGCGCCAGGCGGTAAGCGGCAGACCAGTTCGCTGTCGATCGAGGCGGAAGGCGTGCGCGGCGCGACGGCCGAACCAACGCTGCTGATCGCGCGCTTCATCGCACAGGATCAGCGCATTTACCAGCTGATCGTGATCGGCAAGCCGCAGGCGGTGTCGCGCGATGCGGTCGACACTTTCTTGACCTCGTTCAAGCTCAATTGAATCGGCCCTGTTGCGCAGCGCCCACACGACCGTACACCCTTCCTTTTTTGCTGGAGTATCATGATTATTCGCATGATTTCATTGCGGAACAATTGATTTGATTAGCCAGTATATTTATTGCAGCAGGATCGGCGCATGAATTTTCCAGGCGCCAACCACGCGTCCAGGCTTGCCTGTCCGTACTGAATGTCAGATACTGGAAGTAAGGATTCGTGTTATGTTTTCATCATCGCCACTTACATGATTAGGCTCGCTATGTTGATCACATTCAAATCAAAAGCTACCGCCACCGTCACGATGTACGAGGAGCATGCCAGGCGCATTCTCAATTTGCTGCACAAGGACGCCAAACGTGGCGTCATTACGGCGTCGGAAGCCGGGACCGCACTCACCAAGCTGGAAGCAGAAGTTGCCGAAAGCCGCGCCCACCCGACTTCGGATGAAGTGCAGCACGACATCCATGCGCATCATGGCGATTTCGGCGACGACAACGAGCATGAACCGCCGCAAGCGGTCAGTTTCTCGGCGCGTGCCTATCCGCTGCTGGAAATGCTGCGCGAGGCACATAAAGGCGGATATGACATCCTTTGGGGCGTGTAAGTGACTGCAGCGTGTAAGTAGCTGCATCAACTGCGTGCCGCCACTGAATGCACCCCGAAATGCCGGCTGACTTAACGCTGAATACCCCGGCGGTGCTGAACGCGGCCGACGGTACGGCGCTGTCATTTACCGATTTTATGGTCGATGACACTGCCGGCAGGTGTGGCGGCATCGTGCTGATGCATGGCCTGGGCGAACATGGCGGTCGCTACCGTCATGTTGCACGCTTTTTCAATGATTGCGGCTGGTCGGTGCGCATCTACGACCATCGCGGCCACGGTCGCTCAGGCGGCCCGCGCGGCGACGTGCCGCATCAGGACACGTTGCTGCAGGATGCCGAAATTGTCATCGGCGATTTCGCGCATCAGCTTGGCGCTCCGCCGCTGTTGTTTGGTCACAGCATGGGCGGCCTGTTTGCGGCGCGCTTGGCGCTGGCCGCCAAAATGCCTCTGGCCGGCCTGATACTGTCGTCACCGGCGCTCGCGCTACCGCTGTCGCGTGGGCAACTGCTGCTACTCAAAATACTGTCGGCCATTGCGCCCGGCCTGGCTGTGCCGAATGGCCTGAAAACGCAATTTTTGTCGCATGACCCGGCCGTCGCCGTGGCCTACCACAGCGACCGCCTCGTGCACGGCCGAATCAGCGCGCGTTTATTGCACAGCATGCGCGCGGCCGTGGCCGATTGCCAGGCGCAGGCAGCGACGCTTGCGATTCCGGTCCTGATGGTGGTGGCCGGCGACGATCGGCTGGTTGATGCGCAAGGCAGTCATCTTTTCTTCAGGCAACTGCCGCAGGAATTGCGCAAGATGCATTGCTATGACCGTTTTTATCACGAAATTTTCAACGAGATCGATGCCCAGCGGGTGTTTGCGGATGTCCGCGCCTGGCTCGATGTGGATCGACGCATTGCCTAGCTGCTGCGACACCCGCGGCGGCTGTGCCAGCGCGGGCCACTTTGCCAGCCTGCAATGGCATCATTTCCTGCTGTTCCGCTCACCTGTTTGAAAGCCGCGACCCGGCACAAATGCCCTTAAGCCAGCACAACCGCTACAATCTAGCCTTTCCATTTTGCCAGCGACCCATTTCATCATGCCCCCCTTCGGCATCACCGACTTCGGCCTGTTTTGCATGGCCGTGCTGCTATTGAATGCCACGCCCGGTCCGGACACCGCCTACATCGTCGGGCGCAGCGTGGCGCAAGGCCGCGCCGCGGGGCTGGTGTCGGCGCTCGGTATCTCGGCCGGCTGCGTGTTCCACGCGCTAGCCTCGGCGCTCGGCCTGTCCGCGATTCTGGCCGCTTCCGCCACTGCCTTCCTGCTGGTCAAGCTGGCCGGCGGCGCCTATCTGATTTATCTGGGCCTGCGCATGCTGCTGGCCAAACCTGCCAACGCCGCGGCCGATACGCCGGTCATGCTGGATGTGCGGCCGCTGCCCAAAATTTTCTGGCAGGCAGTGGCGACCAATATCCTGAATCCGAAAGTGATCCTGTTCTTCCTGTCCTTCTTCCCGCAATTCGTGCACCGCGATTCGCCGCACAAGACGCTCGCCTTTTTATTGCTGGGCGCGGTATTTCTGCTGATGTCGACCCTCTGGAATAGCGGCACCGCGCTGCTGGCCGGCACGCTGGCGCGGCATGCCGGCCATAACCCGCAAATCAAAAAATGGCTGGAGCGCACCGTCGGCACAGCCTTCATCGCGCTCGGCGCCAAACTCGTACTCACCAAAAACTGATGCAAAAACGTCCGCTAATCACCGTCAAAAAGGCACCGAAACCGGTGCGCATCAAATTGAAACCCGCCTCCGGGCCCGGTTCGGCGCCGAGCGCGGTATCGATCCCGAGCGCCAGTGAACTGCCGAGCAGCGGGCGCAGCCTGCAGCCCAATTTCAAAACCAAATTGCCGCACGAGTCGCTGGCATTCGCGCTGTTCGGCGCGGCGCAGGCGGTGGCGCAAGTCAAGGCCGGCACCGCGTTGCCGCAGGCACTGGCGAAAATTTTTGAGCACAGCGATCCCAGCCCACAGGCCCGCGGCGCGATCCAGGCCATTGCCTACCGCGCGATGCGCCAACTGGGCCGGGCCGAGACCCTGCTTGGCATGATGACCAGCAAGGCGCCCGATCCGGCGCTGCTGCATGGCTTGCTGTGCTGCGCGCTGAGTCTGCTGTGCAATCCAAGCGAAACCGACGGCGGCCTGCCCTACGACGACTTCACAGTGGTCGATCAGGCCGTCACCGCGGCTGCCGCGCACCCCGATATCGCCCATGCCAAGGGCATGGTCAACGCCGTGCTGCGACGCTTCCTGCGCGAACGCATCGCACTGATGCAGACCGCGCAATTGCAGCCGGTCGCGGCCTGGAATTATCCGCAGTGGTGGATCGATGCCGTCAAGTCTGCCTATCCGCACGACTGGCAAGCAATCCTGGTTGCCGGCAATAGTGCGCCGCCGCTGACTTTGCGCGTCAACCTTCGCCGCACCACGGTACCGGAGTATCTGCAAACCCTGACGCAAGCTGGCATCGCGGCACAGCCGATCGGGTCAAGCGCGGTGCGTCTCGACAAACCGCTGCCGGTCGCGCAGATCCCCGGCTTTGCCGACGGCATGGCGTCGGTACAGGACGCCGCCGCGCAACTGGCTGCTACCCTGCTGGACGTGAGCGATGGCATGCGGGTCCTGGATGCCTGCGCGGCACCGGGCGGCAAGACTGGCCATTTGCTGGAAACCGCCGTGCTCGACCTGACCGCGCTCGACCACGACGCCCGGCGGCTGGTGCGGATCGAGGAAAACCTGCAACGCCTGCAACTGTCGGCCACGCTAACGGTCGGCGACGCCAGCAACCGGCAATGGTGGGATGGCCGCCAGTTCGACCGCATCCTGGCCGACGTACCGTGCACCGCATCGGGCATCGTGCGCCGCCATCCGGACATCCGCTGGCTGCGACGCAAGGCCGACACGCTCCAACTTGCAACACTATCCAAGGAAATTCTCGACAATCTTTGGCAGATGCTGCGCCCCAATGGTAAATTGCTCTTTGTCACGTGCTCGCTCTGGCCCCAGGAATCCGAGGCGCAGGCAGCCGCATTCGCCATGCGCAATCAGGCAACCCGCTTGCCCGCACCCGGTCAATTGCTCCCTACAGTCGGCAAAGAGGATGATCACGATGGTCTGTTTTATGCGCTGTTTCAGAAAACGTCCAGTCAATAGCGCGTTGCGCGTCACGTCCTGATCGATTTAGACATTGCCCGGGAGTTGATCTCTGTTCACCGCCGCCATTAACCGACGACTGTTTGCCATGCTGGCGTGCTGGCTGACGGCGTGCGCGTTGTTGGTGCCGTCACTGGCGGCGGCCGCGGCCGACAATATCGAGATCACGCAAGCCCATCTGGAAGCCACCGACGAGGGCACCAAGCTGTCGGCCACCTTCGCATTCGATCTCAATCGCGGCCTGGAGGATGCGATCACGCGCGGCCTGACGCTGTCGTTCACCACCGAGGTCGAGATTACACGGCCGCGCTGGTACTGGTTCGACCAGAAAGCGATCATCACGTCGCAAACCATCAAGATCTCGTACAACTTCTGGACCCGCCATTACCAGGCCGCCATCAGCGGCAGCCTGCAGCAGAATTTCAACAGCCTCGACGACGCGCTGTCGCTGGTGCGGCGCCCGCGGCGCTGGGTCGTGGCCGAAAAGGGCGCCTTGAAAGTGGGCGAGACCTATAACGTCGCGGTGCGCACCGCGCTCGACGTCACGCAATTGTCGAAACCGTTCCAGGTCAACGCCCTCAACAACAGCGACTGGCGCCTGTCGTCGGACTGGAAGCGCTTCACTTACAAGGCAGAAAAGGTCGACGAGAAGTGACCCGCACCTTGCGTTATCTATTGATCGTCGGCGGTGCCGTCTCCGGGATCCTGCTGTTTTTGCTGGCATCGGCAGCCGATAATTCCAGTTTTTTCGAGCGCCACTACACCTGGCTACTGGGGCTGAACGCATTGATGGCGACCGCCCTGCTGCTGCTGGTGCTGTTGATGCTGACCCGCTTTTACAAGGGCTACCGGCGCGGCAAATTTGGCTCCAGATTCACGGCGCGGCTGGTGTTGCTGTTCGCCGTGATCGGCATTCTGCCGGGCGTCGTGATCTTCGTGGTTTCGGTGCAATTCGTGTCGCGCTCGATCGAATCCTGGTTCGACATCAAGGTCGAATCGGCGCTGCAATCGGGGATCAATCTCGGCCAGGCCGCGCTCGATGGATCGCTGTCCGAGCTTGCCACCAAGGCACACAATATGGCGCTCGAGCTATCCGATCTGAGCGAGACGGCGCAAGCGACCCAGTTGTCACGGATGCGCGACCAAGGCCAGATGCAGGAGGCGACCATCCTGACCGCCGACGGCAAAATCATCGCGACTGATGGTGGACGGCTGGCGGCGTTGCTCCCCGAGCTGCCGAGTGCCAGCATGCTGCGCCAGGCCCGTATGTCGCGCGGTTTCTCCGTGATCGAAAACAATAACGATGCGGACCACGAAACCTCAGCTCCCAAGACGGGGCCGCCAGCGGAAGCCAGCGGCCTGCGCCTGCGCGTGGTGATTGCCATCCCGGGCTCGTCCAATCCGCTCGCACTCCAGGGCGAGACCCACTATCTGCAGTTGATCCAACCGGTGCCCGCCTCGCTGGCCGACAACGCCAGAGCACTGCAAGTCTCCTACAGCGAATATCAGGAGCGTTCGCTGGCGCGCTCCGGCCTGCGCAAGATGTATATCTCGACGTTGGTGCTGACGCTGCTGCTGGCGATCTTCGGCGCCGTCGCCAGCGCCTTCCTGATCGCGACCAATTTGGCCAAGCCCTTGCTGGTACTGGCCGAGGGCACCAAGGCAGTGGCCGAAGGCGATCTGTCGCCGCGTCCGATCGTTGCCAGCAATGACGAGCTTGGTACGCTGACACAATCCTTCAATACCATGACGCGGCAATTGTTTGACGCCCGCACCGCGGTCGAAAAGAACCGTGCCGAACTGGAAAACGCCAAAGCGTATCTGGAATCGGTGCTGGCCAATATGTCGGCCGGCGTGATGGTGCTCGATGGCGAGTTCCATCTGGTCAGCTGCAACGAATCGGTCGAACGCATCCTACAGCACGATTTCGAGGCCTATGTCGGCCAAAGCCTGACCGCCATCGACGGCCTGCGACCATTCGGCGACGTCGTGATCAAGTCGTTCAGCGAGCAAAGCGCGCAGGCGGCAGGCGGCGTCGATGATGTGCATTGGCAGCAGCAGATCGAAATCCCGCAACTGAGCGCCACCGGCGCAGCCGGGCATGACATCACGCTGCTGGCGCGCGGCTCGCGCTTGCCGGTGCAGGACGGCAACGGTTATATCGTGGTATTCGACGATATCTCGAACGTGATCTCGGCACAGCGTTCAATTGCGTGGGGCGAGGTGGCGCGCCGGCTGGCGCATGAGATCAAGAATCCACTGACGCCAATCCAGCTGTCGGCGGAACGCCTGCAAATGAAACTGGAAGGCAAACTGGCGCCAGCGGATGCGGCGATTCTGCACAAGAGTACACTGACCATCGTCAATCAGGTCAGCTCAATGAAACGGATGGTCGACGACTTCCGCGACTATGCCAGAACGCCGCCGGCGGTGCTGTCACCACTGGATCTGAACAGCTTGATCGAGGATATCCTGCATTTGTACGTTGCTGGCGACGAGCGCGATATCATCCATGCGGCGCTGGCGCCGCAGTTGCCGCAGGTGATGGGCGATGCCACCCAGCTGCGCCAGGTAATTCACAATCTTCTGCAAAATGCACAGGACGCGGTGTCCGATCGCAACAAGGATGCAGCCCGCCCCCGGATCGACTTGGTGACCGAAGTGGTACGCTATCAAAATGCCAATGGCGAGGTGTGCAGTGCGGCACGACTGTCAATCAGCGACAGCGGACCGGGATTTGCGCCAAACATCCTCAAGCGTGCATTTGAACCTTATGTAACATCCAAACCGCGCGGAACAGGACTCGGCCTGGCCATGGTGAAAAAAATCATCGACGAGCACGGTGGCCGTGTCGACATCCAGAACCGATCCGAGACCAGCGGTGCCAAAGTACACATTTTGCTGTTAAAGTTGGCACCTGCTTAAGTTGATACTTAATCTGAAAAATTGATTGCCCGGTCATTGCAGGCGCAAAGAATAAAACCGGGAACCGGTGAAATGAGGAAGGCAGAAAACACATGGCAAACATCCTCGTAGTCGACGATGAAATGGGCATCCGCGAGTTGCTCTCGGAAATTTTGGGCGATGAAGGACATGCGGTACAGACCGCCGAAAATGCGCAACAGGCACGCGAGATCCGCGCGGCTGGCGCGCCGGAGCTGGTGTTGCTCGACATCTGGATGCCAGACACCGACGGTGTCACCCTGCTGAAGGAATGGCAACGCGACGGTTTGCTGACGATGCCGGTGATCATGATGTCCGGCCACGCGACGATCGACACCGCGGTCGAGGCAACCCGTATCGGCGCGATGAATTTCCTTGAAAAACCGATCGCGCTGCAAAAATTGCTGAAAGCTGTGCAGCAGGGACTGACCCGTGGTCAGGAAACCGCGCGTGCGTCGGCGACCCCGCTCCGCCCGGTACTGTTGCCGGTGGAAGAACAGCGCGGCTTGCATGCCTCGCCAAGCGCGCCGATTGCGTCGACCGTGGCGCATGTCACGAGCCGTCCGGCAATGCAGGGGGTTCACCAGGACACGCATTCGTTCAACCTGTCGTTCGACTTGCCGCTGCGCGAGGCGCGCGACGCGTTCGAGCGACTGTATTTTCAACATCACCTGTTGCGCGAAGGAGGCAGCATGACGCGCGTCGCCGAGAAAACCGGACTGGAAAGAACCCATCTGTACCGAAAGTTGAAACAACTGGGCGTCGAATCAAACAAGCTTGCCAAAAAAGGGGAATGACGCTCACCACTCTCGTCATTGGCGGATGCGCCGCTTCGCGTGAAGCGGCGATCGCAGCAGCGCTCACCGCCGGCGCCGGCCAGGATGCGACAACCGCGCTGATCCTGGAAGGATTGCCGGATGGCGTGTCGCGGTTCGGGACAGAACAGCATTCGCCGCCGCTCAACATTATCCGCATCGCCCCCGGTTGCCTGTGCTGCACCGGCAACCTGATCATGCGGGTGACGCTGAATCGACTATTGCGTCACCCACCTTCCAGACTTTTTGTCAGCCTAGCAACTGCAACGCATCGCGAGCAGATCCGGTTCTTTTTTACCCAAGCACCCTACGATCAGCTGATGAGCCTGACCGACGATCTCATGATTTAAGAAATCCTGCACCTTGCCGTTAGTATTATCAGGTGCATGTGACTAATGTTCGACAGCGAGTTTCCGGGCGTCGACATCCTAAACCTTGAAATCGGTATGCCGAAACCCCATTTCATACGTTAAGGGAATAGCCGACCAATTTGCAGTGCTTGGCCCACAAGGAGTCCATATGAACCTGATCTACAACAGCGACCAATACAGCGTGGTGGAGTTTGGCGCAGACGATAATCGTGAAGCCCTGCGCTTTGGCGGCTATGAAATCATGGACAAGCCAGGCAAGCGTGAAATTTTCATCGGCGGCGCGCTGGCGAAATCGTTCCGCCAGGAGGTGCAGGATTTGATCGCGACGGAACCAAGCATTGAAGAAATCGACGAATTCCTGGGTCAATTCGATGTTCTGATGCAACAACCCGTGATGCTGCATTAATTTCCTCCCATCGGTCGATTCGTGCCGGTCCGGTTGCCTTGGATCGGCACAATATTCTTCTGCTTTTCTGCCGACTGCGCAGTGTGAAATCACTTCCTTCCTACCCGCTGCGAAATCCACGCGCATCAGAATTTCCACCCCCGTCCTACTGAAACCGACCCGCCAGCCCGGCAACACCGGTGTAGCGCCGGCCATCCTCATCATGTCGATCGGCAACGGATATTTCCTGCGTGCTACATAAATAGTCATTTCGTCCTCCCGTTCGGCTTCGATACAACATTCGCCACCGCAAAGTCACATGCTTTGTCGGACCTCAATCGCGTTAGCAGGCGATGTGTAACAATTTGTTAATTCCATTGCGAATCAATCGGGTTGTCGTATAGGGCCAACAACGCCTTCTGAAGAAAAGATTTGTGCTTGAACAATAGAAGGGGTGGGTTGCCCCTCTTTAAAAATTGGCACTTTGATAGTTATCAACTCGGAGATGAAAGAACTAATTCAAATTGATGATGTGCCTCTGATGAATGTTTTGAAATTTCAGTTTGTGTCAGGAAAACTTGCTTTTCATTGGCCTTCTTGCTGTTCTTACGAATCACAAGGTCGTCGCAAGGCAAGCCGGGAGACCGGATATGAACAGTGCGTAATCTCCGATACGAAACATCAGTTTTCGACATTATCAATGGATCAGCATTGATTCATTACTTGGGCCTGAAATTCTTATTGGCCGGCAACATCCGTCATTTCTTGTGGATCCGCCTTCGGTCCAGTGATTGAGTAGAAAACTTGTCTTATGGCAACGCCAGCACGCCAGCACTAACGATTACCAACCGGCTATTTCGGAACGGAGCGACATTTAACTTGAAGAGTAATTCAAAGAAAATCAGCTCTGTAAGCAAGGAAAGCACATTGGAAAAATCATTTTTGGCTAAAAAGGCACCGGCGTTCAATAGGGTACCGCAAGCACCGGAGGAATTTGTTTTTTGAGCAGCGCTTCAAACGAACGAAATGGCAGGCCGATCATGCATGATTTAATTCTCAAGAATTCTACCGGGCTGGAATTTTCGATGCGGCTGATGGATGTTCTTGTGCTGCTGGCGGCCGGTCATTTCGCCAGCCAGCTTCATTTCAATACCTCTCTCGACATGGCTTCCCCCGTTCACACCGTGCTGCTTTACTTTTCTAGCGGCCTGGCTTTTTTATTATTCCCACAATTCGATCTGTATGCATCATGGCGTGGACGACTTATGCCCAACATGTTCGGACGGCTCGCGGCCACTTTGGCGCTGGTTTTTCTAATCGGAGTGTTTTTCAGCTTCCTGATCCACCACGTAGGCGCATTGTCACGCTTGTGGTTGATTTACTGGTACGTAGTCAGCATTATCTTTTTAGTGACCTACAGAACACTGGTGTACTCAATACTGCGCTATTTGCGTAAAAATGGCTTGAATAACAAGCGCGTGGTAATCGTGGGTTATGGCCACGTCGGACAAGAAATGCATAAACGCGCATTGCAACAGGACTGGTACGGTTATGAAGTAAAAGGCGTACATGCCTGCAGGGACACCGACAAGTTCAAAGACCCCGCAATAGTAAAAATTCATCAGCTGGAAGACATTCATGATTTTGTAACGGCTAATGGCATTCATGAAATCTGGATTACGTTGCCAATGAGCGCATCGGATCAATTACATCAACTGCAGTATTCACTGCGTAACACCCTGGTCGATATCCGCTGGATGCCCGATATTTTCAGCTTGCAAATGTTGAGCCGCAAGATGATCGACTTTCTGGGCATGCCTGCAATCGATTTAAAC
This sequence comes from Pseudundibacterium arcticum, assembly GCF_042646465.1. Taxonomy (NCBI): domain Bacteria; kingdom Pseudomonadati; phylum Pseudomonadota; class Betaproteobacteria; order Burkholderiales; family Oxalobacteraceae; genus Pseudundibacterium; species Pseudundibacterium arcticum. Next base: position 26,287 of record NZ_JBHRTP010000045.1, on the reverse strand, counting down.
CGCCCTAGCTCCAGCGGCTTGGGCGGCATCGGCAAGGACCTGTTCGACAAACTGTTCGCCTCCATCGTGCTGATACTGTTGCTGCCATTATTCGCGGTGATTGCAATCGGCATCAAATATTCTTCCCCCGGCCCGGTGCTGTTCCGGCAATCCAGGCTGGGCTTGAATGGGAAAAAATTCAACATCTATAAATTCCGCTCGATGCAATTGCATCAAGAGCATGGCAAGGTCACGCAAGCTACCAAAAACGACCCGCGCATCACCCGCATCGGGCAATTCCTGCGGCGCACCAGTCTGGATGAACTGCCACAATTCATCAACGTACTGATGGGAGATATGTCGGTCGTCGGCCCAAGGCCGCACGCACTACAACACAATGAGATGTACAAAGATGCTCTAAGGCTATACATGCTGCGGCATCGGGTCAAGCCTGGTATTACCGGGTGGGCCCAAATCAATGGTCATCGAGGTGAAACCGATACCTTAGACAAAATGGAAAAGAGGGTGCAATCCGACCTCTACTACATTCACAACTGGTCGTTCTGGCTCGACTTGCGCATCATTGTCTGGACTGCATTCAAAGGATGGACGGGTAATCATGCCTATTAGTCCCCTTATCCTGTCGGATGAAGTCACTGACGCCTGCCACATCGACAGTGTCTCGGGCTCAAAACCGGGATCCTTCCTGACGGCAGAATTGTTTGCGAGCGTGGTAGCGCGTACGCCATTGGTTGCCATTGACTTGATAGTGACCGACTCGGAGGAAGCCGTGCTGCTAGGTTTGCGCAATAACGCGCCAGCCCATGGATTCTGGTTGGTGACGGGTGAGAGAATTCGAAAAAATGAAGCGAATTTGGCTGCACCATGCACATTGCACAGAGTCGGTTCGTCGGCGTCTTTGAGCCTTTTTATGATGTCAATTTTGCCGGCGTCATCGGTGCGGGCACACACTACGTTGTGCTCGCCTATCTCCTGCAAACAGAGCATCGATTGTTCGCGCTGCCCCGCCAACAACATAGCCAATACATCTGGATGCAACCGGACCAGGCAATGCAGCACCCGCTGATCCAGCCCTATACGCAAGCTTATTTTGAATCGACCGTAAAATGACTACTCCTCTTGTTCCCGTCATTCTTTGCGGGGGCTCAGGGACCCGGCTCTGGCCTCTATCGCGCGAGACTTACCCCAAGCAGTTTTTACGCTTGCTTGGCAAGGAAACCCTGCTGCAGCAAACCATGCAACGGCTTGCAGGTATTGCGAATGTCGATCCTGCCATTCTCGTCTGCAATGAAACTTCGCGTTTTGTGGTGGCTGAACAATTACGGGAAATCGGCATGGAACACGCCCAGATTCTGCTGGAGCCGGCACGGCGCAATACGGCACCGGCGATTGCCGCTGCTGCCTTGCATGCGCTATCCAGGGGCGACGATCCTTTGTTATTGGTACTGCCGTCGGATCATGTAATTAAAAACCATGCGGCCTTTTATACTGCCGTTCACACAGCAAAAGCCGCTGCCGAAAGAGGCAACCTGGTGACCTTTGGCATTGCCCCGCTGGGCCCCGAGACCGGTTATGGTTATATCCGAGCAGGCACTGCCGAGCCGGGGCAAGCGCGGCCTGTAATCGAATATGTGGAAAAGCCGGATCGTGCCACCGCTGAACACTATCTCGCCAGCGGACACTATTTCTGGAATAGCGGCATGTTCATTTTTCGTGCCAGTCGTTATCTGGAAGAACTTGCGCACTTTGAGCCGGAAATTGTTGCCGCCTGCAGTCAGGCCATGGCAATGGCCAAACAGGATTTGAGTTTTATTCGGCTCGACAGCCAGTCATATACCGGCAGCCCCAGCAAGGCAGTCGATTATGCGGTAATGGAACGTACCAAAAACGCCTCCATGGTGGCAATGGATGCTGACTGGAGCGATATTGGGTCATGGGCATCTGTATGGGAAGCTTCCGAAAAAGATTGCGACAATAATGCCAAACAGGGCGATGTCATGCTGCAGGATTGCCAAGGCTGCCTGGTGCATGGCAGCGCCCGCTTGATTGCCGCTGTAGGCATGCGAAATACGATCATCATTGAAACCGCAGATGCCCTGTTGATCATGGACGCCGATAGCGCCCAGGAAGCTAAAAGGCTGGTAGCGCATCTGATCGATACCAAGCGCACAGAAGCAACACAGCATCGCGAAATATTCCGCCCTTGGGGGTCGTACGACTCAATCGGGACCGGGGCGCGTTTTCATGTCAAGCGTATTACAGTCAAACAAGGCGCCAAGCTATCGCTACAAATGCACCACCACCGCGCAGAACACTGGGTGGTGGTGTCCGGCACCGCGAAAATCACCAATGGCGATCAGGAATATCTGCTAACGGAAAACCAGTCCACCTTTATTCCACTCGGAGTTGTGCACTCGCTGGAGAATCCCGGAAAAATTCCGTTGGAACTGATCGAAATTCAGTCCGGCGCGTATTTGGGCGAAGACGACATTGTTCGGCTGCAGGACAATTACGGTCGAGTCTGAGCACCGTGATGGCAAGACTGTGCATAGAGCGGCAAAAAAGTACATATCGAACAGCAATATATACGCGCTAACGCAAGGACCCGGAATCAGCACCTGGCATACATTGATGGCCGGGTCTATGCATTTGGAGATGTCCCCTTAAGTCATTCTAATCATGCCAAACAAAATTCTCGTTACTGGTGCGTCCGGTTATATAGGATCACATACCTGCGTTGAATTGCTGCAGGCCGGCTTCGCTGTTGTCGCACTGGATAATCTCCGCAACAGTTCGCGCAAGTCAATTGCACGGGTGGAACGCATCTGTTGTAGTCGGGTGACCTTTTACGAGGCCGACGTTCGCGACCGTCCGGCTTTGGACCGTGTAATGCGGGAACACGAAATTGATGCCGTCATACATTTCGCCGGACTGAAAGCGGTGGGTGAATCGATAGCAAAGCCCCTGTTGTACTTCGATAATAATGTCTCAGGTACAGTGACGCTATTGACAGCAATGGCCGAGGCTAACGTCAAGCGATTTGTGTTCAGTTCCTCTGCCACCGTCTATGGTGACCCGGAATCCGTGCCCATCAAGGAGTCGGCAAGATTATCAGCGACTAATCCCTATGGCCGCTCAAAATTAATGGTGGAGCAGATTCTGAATGACCTGATGCAGGCCGATCCAAATTGGCGCATCAGCATACTGCGCTACTTCAACCCGGCAGGTGCGCACCCAAGCGGATTGATCGGTGAAGACCCGCAAGGCATTCCAAATAACCTAATGCCTTTTGTCGCACAGGTCGCAGTTGGCCGGCGCGCCAAACTAGCAATCTTTGGCAATGATTATCCGACACCGGATGGCACCGGCATACGCGATTACATTCATGTGGTAGATCTGGCCCGGGGACATGTCGCGGCACTCCGCCGCTTGTTTACGCAACCGGGTGGATTCACGATCAATCTCGGCACGGGTCAGGGCTACAGTGTACTGGAAGCGGTGCGTGCCTTTGAAGCAGCAAGTGGCTGTGCTGTTCCATTTGACATTGTTCCGCGCCGTCCCGGCGATATCGCCAGTTGTTATGCATCGCCGACGGAAGCGCGTGAACTGCTGGGATGGCACGCAGAAAAAAATCTGGAAGAGATGTGCGCGGATCACTGGCGCTGGCAAAGCATGAATCCACAAGGATATTAAATCCGTACCGACTCTTCTCGCTCCTTCATTCGCATGATGCAGGTCAAGCCAACAAAAGCACGTAATGCCAAAATGATAAAAGACTGAAGAGCACCAAGGATCAATATCCATGACGACCGAAAAGCCTGCCCCGTCGATTGCATTACAGGAGGTCATCCCAAAAACGGCGATGACAACTGCGGTGATCGACCAATATACCGCTTACCCGGCGGCCCCCGCCTCAGATAAAAATTCTAATGGGTATGACATCAAGCGTAGTGCCTCTCCGTTCAACACAGATTACCTTGACTACTCGGATCAATGCTCTCAAGAATCGCCGCCTCACTTGAGCATTCTCGGCTACAAGAAACTCAGCAACACAACAAAATATCCTTCTCAATCCGCAAATTTCCTCAGCAGCCATCAATCTTCGCACCTGCTAAATCACAGCCAACTAGCGCGAAGTCTATGGCCTCGATCCCTGCAATGGCTTTGCCGAGATGAAGGCAATGGGAAAGGGGAGTCCTCATGATGATCAGCATTTTTGGTTTGGGCTATGTCGGAGCAGTTACCGCCGGATGTCTCGCAATGGATGGCCATAACGTGCTTGGTGTCGATCCAAACAAAACCAAGGTCGACCTGATCAATCGTGGCCAATCGCCGATTATCGAAAAAGATATTGGGAAAATGATCGGCAAGAGTGTCCAGGACGGTTTGCTGCATGCCACGCTCGATTCTCGCAAAGCAGTCCTTGAATCTAATATTTCCCTTATCTGCGTTGGCACGCCTTCCCAGCTTAACGGCAATCTCGATATGAGTTATGTACGCAGGGTATGTGAAGAAATTGGCGCTGCACTTAAGGAAAAAAGTGCATTTCATGTTGTGGTGGCGCGCAGCACCATGTTGCCAGGTTCCATGCGCACTATTGTCATCCCAACCCTCGAAGAATTCTCCGGAAAGAAGGCCGGAGTGGGCTTTGGCGTATGCATCAACCCTGAATTCTTACGGGAAGGAACGGCCGTATTCGACTACAACCACCCGCCAAAAACTGTCATCGGTCAGACCGATGCGAAGGCAGGCGAAATACTGGCGACACTTTACGAAAAAATGGATGCGCCATTGATACTTACCGATATTGAAACGGCAGAGATGGTGAAATATACCGATAACACATGGCATGCGGTCAAAATAGTATTCGCCAACGAAATCGGCAACATCTGCAAAGCGATAGGTATCGATGGCCATAAGGTCATGGAGATATTTTGCCAGGACACAAAGTTAAATCTTTCCGCTTACTACATGCGACCCGGATTTGCCTTTGGTGGTTCCTGTCTTCCCAAGGATGTGAGAGCTCTAACGTATAAGGGCAGAAGCCTCGATCTGGATTTACCACTCATCAATGCCATTCTCCCTTCAAACATGCGGCAGATTGAGCAAGGCATCAAGATGATTGTCGGCAAAGGACACAGAAAAATTGGCGTCCTGGGATTTTCCTTTAAAGCGGGTACCGATGATCTACGCGAGTCTCCCCTCGTTGACCTCATCGAATATCTGCTTGGAAAAGGATACGAAATGAAGCTTTATGACAGCAATGTCCGTCTTGCGGCCTTGACCGGTGCAAACCAGGATTACATCATGAATCACATTCCTCACATCTCAAAACTCATGATGGAGTCGATGGATGAGGTGCTTGATTTCGCAGAAACCATCATTATTGGCAATGGTGCGGAGGAATTTCGACGTGTCCGGGAAAATCTCAGATTAGGGCAGGTCATAGTGGATCTGGTCGGAATAAGCGACGAACGAAGTGGGGAGCAATACGATGGCATCTGCTGGTAATCCCCAGGACATTATTTTTAATGACCCAAAAACACCAATACTTGCAGACATACTGCGGGAGCGGCAGGGCGCTGCACCGATGCGACTGCTTGTGGTAGGGTGCGGATCAGGTGTCGAAGCGGCTGTCCTGGCGCAGCGCCTGGGAACTGTGGTCACGGGAATCGACATTGTTCCTAACTTCGACAATCGTGCCGGATTGCTGGCCGACCTGCGCGAAGGTGACGCGATGCAGATGGAATTCAACGATGAGAGCTTTGACTTTGTCTATTCCTTCCATGCGCTTGAGCACATCACCGATTATCGGACGGCCTTGCGGGAGATGCATCGTGTCCTCAAACCAAAGGGAGGGTATTTGATCGGCACGCCCAACCGCAGCCGGCTACTCGGCTACCTCGGGAGCACAAATACCCCTCTGGCGGACAAGGTGCGATGGAACATGGCTGATTGGAAGGCCAGGCTGGGCGGAGAATTCCACAACGAACTAGGCGCTCATGCCGGTTATACGCGGGATGAATTGCAGGCAGAACTGGATCGTGTTTTCACTCTTACGGAAAGCATCACGTCGGAATATTACCTCCGGCTTTATGGTACGAGGCGACTTCTTGTCTCCTCGCTTTGTCACACTGGACTGTCGCGGTGGCTGTTCCCTGCTATCTATTTTTATGGGATCCGCTGATGCCACGCCAGCGACAACCGATGCAAGCTAGGCCTGGGCGGATCCTCATCCTTGTCGAGAACCTCCCTTCCCCCTTCGACCGGCGGGTATGGCAAGAAGCGACCACACTTCATGCCAACGGCTATGAAGTTTCGATTATTTGCCCGACCGGCAAAGGTTATGAAAAAACATATGAAGTCATTGAAGGAGTCCACATCTATCGCTATGACTTGCTGCTCGAGGCAAAGGGAGCAATCGGCTATTTGATGGAATATTCTCTCGCCTTGTTCCATACATTCCGTCTCACGTGGAAAGTACATTTCGAACGAGGTTTCGATGTCATTCATGCATGCAACCCGCCAGATCTGTTCTTCTTGATTGGGGCCTTTTTCAAGCTATTCATGCACAAGCGATTTCTGTTTGATCATCATGACATCAACCCAGAACTTTATGAAGCAAAATTCGGAAGGCGTGATCTCTTTTACAAACTGATGCTGTTTCTCGAGCGCTGGACATTCAAGACTGCCGATGTCTCTATTGCCACCAACGAGTCCTACAGACGGATTGCCATTGAGCGTGGTGGCATGGCCCCGGATAAGGTGCACGTGGTGCGTAGCGGTCCGCAACTCGATCGTTTGCGCCTGCTACCGCCCAAGGATGAGCTCAAGCGGGGCCGAAAATATCTGGTTGGTTATGTGGGTGTGATGGGGGCGCAGGAGGGGATCAACTATCTGCTACAGGCAGCTCACTACATCATCAAGGAAATGGCGCGTTCGGACGTACATTTCGGATTGGTCGGTGGAGGCACTTCGCTTGATGAGATGAGGAAGATGGCCGTCGATCTTGGCATCGCCGATTTTGTGACTTTTACCGGCCGGGTGCCAGACCGGGAGTTGATAGAGATGCTTAATACTGCCGATGTATGCGTGAACTCGGACGTGGCCAATGAGATGAACGAGAAATCCACCATGAACAAGATCATGGAATACATGGCATTGGGTAAGCCGATTGTCCAATTTGATCTGCTCGAAGGTCGCGTTTCTGCGCAAGAAGCATCCTTGTACGCGAAAAAAAATGACCCGGTGGACATGGCACTCAAGATCGTGGAACTGTTAGATGATCCCGCGCGCCGCGTGTGGATGGGTGAATTCGGCCGCAACCGCGTAATAAACGAGCTGGAATGGCAATACGAGGTTCCAAAACTGCTGGCGGCATATGATGAGATATTTGAATCGCGAAACCTGATGACCTCGGCTGAACTGACCAAATAGAATTTATTTGCGGCAGTCTCGCCTATAGATTTAAGTCGCCGGTCGCGGCGCCGCTCGTCTGAAAATTGCCCGATATTCGTTGAATCTCCTGTGCCACTTTTTCTGGCATTGCCTCGTGAAGGAGCTGCGCCTTCAACCGTGCTTCAAATTACATTTCCCGAGCCGCCGGTTGTCCTCAACCTCCATCATGCGCCTCATCATTGACACGTCCACACCGCCATGCTTTTAGTAGTACCTGCAAAACAGGCCTGCCTCATGCGATATTCACGGGACCGTACTGGATCCAGCGTGTCAGCCTCCATTCGCCTGAGAAGGCTGCTGATCTGACTTCCCAAAAGTCGGTCCTTCTTGGCGCAAAACCTACTCAACCCAGGGCTAGAAAACTCTACTTTCAAAGAGGCCTCTTCATTACGCGAAGGGATATCCCGATCACTGTCCTTTCCTCAAACTCAAGGGGCAGTATTTTTGATGGCGCGCAAAAACTGATGCTGTTCCATCAATTACATTGAAGACAGGAAAATCAATTCGACCCCAAGAGATAAATGGAGCAAGACGGATTAGAAGGTAGATTTTGGATGACGGTCATGCGCATCGCACGAGGTGCGATGAAAGTGTGGCGATGAATCTGGCCGCCTTCGATTCATTTCCTTGGCATATCCCGACCATGTTCAACATCTTCATAAATGTAGTGACAGTGATGTATTGACAGTGACGTATTGACAGTGACGCGCGCGACGGTGGCGCTATTGCGGTGGACTGCGCACCGTGGAAGGAACGTGTTTCCTTGTCATTGCGAGTTGCACTGAAATACGTAATAACTTTGGTTTTATTCAGATTGACGGTGAAATGTTCGGTTGATTCATTGCAATGCTCCGTCCTCATGTTTGCCGAATACAGATAGCAATGATCAACATTCTCTCACCGAGAAAAAAATGTCCGTCGAAGATCTGCTTTACCCGCTTCTTGCATCGTATATCAAGTCCCCGCAGTGGGTTAAGGACTCAGTAGGCCGCGCGTATTCCTGGGTACCGGTCTCAATGCGTAGAGGACGGAATTATTCGCGATTCGTCAGTGAGGCTTCTCTACGAAATGAAGGAGAAATTAGGCAACTGAGTAGCAGAAAACTTTCCGCAACCTTGCAATGGACTTTGGAGTCCGTGCCGGCCTATCATCAGTATCGCCACCTTCTGAACCGAGCAGATACCCCGATAGACGTCCTGCGAGACCTACCGCTGCTTTCGAAGGAGGAAATTAAGCGCGACCCCATCAGCTTTCTCTCGACTGCCAGCCCTTCCCATCTACGGCTGAAGACGTTCACAGGCGGCTCAATAGCGACACCGATGGCGTTTTATCTCCACAAGGGAATTACGCGTACCAAGGAATATGGATACATTGCGAACTTCCATCTCCGCACCGGGTTAACGGAAAACGATGTGGTCCTGGCCCTGCGTGGTCGCCCTGTGCCAACTTCCAAACATCCCGGCGGACAGCTTTGGATGTACGAGCCGATCAAAAAAGAACTGATTTTTAGCTCCGATCACCTGGAACACGCCTACATGCCTGAGTACGTGAAAGCGATCCGCGCCTGGAAGCCCACTTATATCCAAGCCTATCCGTCAACGATCTACCCCCTGGCGCGGTGGCTACGGGATAATCCGGCACCCGATGTGTCGCAGCGGATCAAGGGCATCATGCTATTTTCGGAAAACATTCTTGACCACCACCTGGCATTGCTAAAAGAGACATTTACCTGCCCAATACTGCAGCATTACGGTCAATCCGAGCGCGTGGTGATGGCCGCATCCATGCCCGATGACGATCGCTATTTTTTCTGGCCCCAATATGGACATTTCGAGTTGGTGGATGCCGCTGGCGACCCGATCACCCAGCCCGGCATGCTCGGCGAGATTGTTGGAACCAGCTTCGACAGTCAGGTCATGCCATTTGTCCGGTACCGCACTGGCGATATGGCAATCCTTGGCGATAAACCTCATCCATTACTACCGGGCTACCCCGTTGTGGAGCGTGTCGAAGGCAGGCGACAGGAATTTATCGTGTGCCATGATCATCGATTGATGTCTCTCAGCTCAATGAGTGTTGGCCTCGCAAATTCTGGGGCTCTCGCCGATATCTATGACATGCAGTACGAACAAGAAAAGCCTGGGCATTTTTTGGTTAAGGTCGTGACCGCCAAAAAACTATCGGCCGAGGCGAGCGCGCAAATCTCACAAATAGTTAAAAACAACACACAAGGCGGCTGCAGTGCTGAAGTGGTCGACGTAAGTGAAATTCCGCGCACCGCGCGAGGCAAGCATCCAGTACTTGTACAGAAATTGGAAATCAGCCAATTTCTTAGTTTATCGAAGTGTTGATGATCTATATTGGCTGTTTCGGGGTTTATCCTGCCCGGAATAGCTGCGTTGTCCGGCGATCTGCAACGGGAAGGATGAAACGCTAATTCGTCGATTTTTTACGTGTGCATTTCACGTCACCGTGATTGTCTGTTTCAGGCCGTTACTACTCATATCAGATTTATTGCTGTCTGGCACAAATTGAATATGACAATCATCACAATCAGCAACGCCATTTGGAATATATATCATGATAAATCCCGCCGCAGCCGAACGCTTTCTAATGTGCTCACCTGAACACTTCGAGGTGTCCTATGTCATCAATCCATGGATGGCGGGCAATGTTGTGGATCGTGCTTTGGCCGCGCAGCAATGGACTGCGCTCGCCACCCTACTTGGTGCCGTCGCCACGGTTGAGCACATCAACGGTGCAGCAGGCATACCTGATATGGTATTCACGGCAAACGCGGGTGTGGTATTGGGCACGGCGTGCGTACTGTCGCGTTTTCGGGTTGCCGAACGGCAGGGTGAGGAAGTCCATTTCGAGAGATGGTTCACCTCACATGGCTTTGACGTACTGACGCTACCGCGAGACTTGCACTTTGAGGGCGCTGGTGACGCATTGCTGGATAGGTACCAGTCATTATTGTGGCTAGGTTATGGCCATCGATCCGATCCAGCATGTGCGCCTATTGTCGCCGACTGGCTTGGTATTGAGACGCAGCCATTGCGTTTGGTTAATGATCGTTTCTATCATCTCGATACCTGCTTTTGCCCTCTGGCTGGCGGGTATCTCCTGTATTACCCCGCTGCTTTCGACATCGTGTCGCAGGCTGTCATCGAATCACGGGTACCGGCTGGACATCGTATTGTAGTCACAGACGTCGATGCATTCGCGTTCGCCTGTAATGCGGTCAACTGCGGACGACATCTTTTTCTCAACAAAGCTTCCCCAACCCTGGTGGATCAATTACATGGCTATGGGTTCGAAGTAACGCAAACTCCGCTCACCGAATATCTAAAATCGGGCGGTTCAGCCAAGTGCTTGACGTTGAAGGTGACCGAGACAAGTAACGAGCGAGCAGCTTTATGCGCTGGTGGAAGTCGCGATTTCGCTGGGATTCCTGCGAGAAATGATCACCAACTTTTAGCTTGAAGCTAAGTGATTAAAAGTTGTGCAAGTAGGTTGATTTTTATCAATTGCTTGGAATGAGTATTTCCTACGCTGAGTGTAAGCTACTTGAGTTGATCCAGCTTGCAGACGAATGTAGATTTCGCTGATCGGTTTGCAGCAATCTAATTTTGGCACTCTTGCGCACGATGCCTGAGAATGAATTGAAATGAAAATTACCAGAAATATGCTCAACGGTATGCCGAGCATTCCAAACGAATGCGGCACCATGCCGCGAGGATGCAGCGGGCAGTTCGAGTCTAAGCATATGTATTTCGATTTGCTAAGGGACAACCTCCCGGAGGAAATTGTAATCGCATCGCGCCGCTATTTAGCTGAACAGCTGCAAGCGACCGACAAATTGACATGTGATCTGCCAGACAAGATCGATGCAATCGGGTCATGGATCGATGAAAAAGCCGATCAAGTCAGACACCAGTATCGTGAATATCTCAATGAGCGCCAAGCCGGGGCGGCGCGCCGATATTTTTCCAATAAATCACATGCGTTATATTTTCTGAAGGCAGTTGCACCGACGAAACTGGTCGATGGCGCGTGGTTATACGGACTGACACGCCGCTGGAACGATGCACGCTTTTCCTCGCTGATCAAGATCTACCTCGAAGAATTGGGGGAAGGCGTCCCGAATAAAAACCATGTCACGATTTACAAGAAGCTTCTGGCCACTCACGGCTGCGAGCAATGGGATAATTTAAGCGATGAGCATTTCGTGCAAGGCGCAATTCAGTTATCACTGGCGCAGCATGCTGATCATTTTCTGCCGGAGGTAATTGGATTCAATCTTGGCTATGAACAGCCGCCACTGCACCTCCTCATTACGGCATATGAACTCAATGAGCTTGGCATCGATCCAACCTATTTCACATTGCATTTTACTATCGACAATGCCAACACCGGGCATGCGAAAAAATCTCTGGATGGATTGCTCGATTCGCTTCCGCGTGTGAATGATGCGGATGAATTTTTTCGACGTGTCATTCGCGGCTACAAGCTTAACTGCTTAGGGACCTGCACAAATACTGTCATCGAGTCATTTGATTTAAATAAGGAATTAATCGCCATTCTGGGAAAGAAAAGCGCAGTTGGGAAATACGTACATTCGGACTATTGCCGCGTTGCCGGTCGAACGATCAACCAATGGTTATCCGATCCGACTCAGATCCCGGCCTTTCTTGCCAATCTTGAGGAGAAGGGTTGGATAAAACGCGATCAGGATCCGCAGAACAGTCGTTTCTGGAAACTGTTGCAGGGCGAGAAAGCAGAAATGTTCGGAGTCTTCAACTCGTATGAAAAGCAGGTAATTTACGACTGGATTGCCGGTGAACCGAAAGAATTCGATGCGACACAGCCCTCCGACAACAAGTTTGGCACCGCGGCGTTTGGGCAGCGCCGATTGACATTCAAAGCTCAACGGTTGCTCGACACACTAGGCAAGTGCTCGGAGCGCGTAATTCCCAGTGCTGCGGCGCGAGGCGTGATCCGGCGCCATGCCCCACGTGGAAGCACAGGCGACGATAGTGATGATTTCAACATCGAGTTGCGCACGCTGGAAGAGAAATTGACTTCACTGACAAGCAAGGAGGAGATCATGAACCTCCTTACCTCGTTGATGTCGCCCCCTAATCACTATACCGAAGCCGGATTGATGGCCACCCGCATTTTTACCAAAATGGTCGGCTAGCGTTCGGGAGGATCGGGACGGCGACCACCAATTTCTAATTTTGGGAGCGATCAGCATGGTGCGACTTGCCGCACGCGGTCTGGTGGATACCTTGAGCGAGGTGTTGTGATGAGTGGGATGAAGTAGGCCAAATGCCACTGATCAATATGTGGCTTAAGGCTTGGTGACGATATTAAATACGGTGACCCGTCTGGTGGTGCCATTAATTCTGTCTCTCCAGATAATAGAGGGGGAAGGCAGCTTTTCATCGAACCTGTATGATATCCAACCGAAAGGCGGCGCCTCACTTCCCACCACCACTTCTGGCTCGCAATGGCAGTCAGGCATTGTCATATCCACTCTTACGTTTCCACCGAACGCCGACACCTTGCGTTGATCCAAAAATATTTTGCAGGTGTCGGCAAAATGCCAGCAAAACTCTATGTCGTGCTGTTTGCGACATTCTAAAATATCTTCGACGAGTAAGGTTCTCTCCCGCTTGAGAAATACAATTTTCCGCTTGTGCAGGACGGGGTCATCCAGCCGAAGATAGCCATCATGGCTGCCAATGAAACAATCCAGCTCTTCATCGGTTTCCCATCGATCGCAATGCGCATTCGCTTTGCTGAGCCACATAAAATTGCCGCCTGGCTCCGATTGGTCACGGCCGTCGACGCGGACGGTATTATGGGCAGAGGTGCCGCGGAAATAATCACGCCATTTCTTTTGAGTGTGATATGCGTAAGTACCGGGATCAATCAGCAACAGCTCCCCCCCGACGGAGAGCGTAAAGGCCAGGGCATCGGCATGTCCATGAGCGGCGATGGAGAGATAACCCAGCTCGCCCGCATCGGCCACGATTTTTATCTCGGTTGCGGCTTCAAAATCTCTCCCCAATATGTAATAACCGCCATCGGGGAACAAGCGCCTGACCTCGGCCGGCGCCTGCTCCTGCTCGCGCAAGGAACCGAAGACATCAGCGCCACTATCGCCCAATAACCATCGGCTCTTGGCATCGAAGCGGCCAGCCTTGGCTTTGAAATCGGCCCGCTTGAATAGCACTGCGCCGCTGGCCAGGAGCGACCGATAGGGATCAAAGTCTGCCTCCTGGGAAAACCGGACCATCAGCGCATCGTCCGAATCGCCTATCATGGGGACATTGCCGGCAACGTCCATCACCGACAGAACAAACTCCAGCATGGTTTCCAGCCGCTCCCAATAGGCTTCGGAAAATTCCATGCCATTCGCCCTGCCAAACAAGCCGCATAGCAGCATCATGTCCGCCACCTCATGGTGGTACCAGATCCCCTGCTCGCGATTGACGCCATCCGGCGCATTCTGTTTCAATGCTTCCCGTTCCAATCCTCGCTGTGCAAGGCGGCGCCATCGGGAGCTGGCGTCCCAGCAAGGCCAGGTTGTGGCGCCGATGAATAGCCCCATGTATTCGCCGAGCAAATGATTATTTGCGGAAGAGTGAAAAGAAAAATGGCCGGCGATGAAATGACAATGCTGGTAAATCGAATCCAGCCAGCGCCGCTGGAAGGCGCTTGCGCCCTCGCCGGCAAAAACTTTTGAATCGGCGCCCCCTAACAGATGCCAGGCAACAGCCCAGTTCACCAGCCTGATCGCATTTTCAAGCGAGCTTGACCAGCTTTGGCCCAGCGGATAGGGAGATTGCTCGAACCAGGATTCCAGAAGCGTACGACACGCTGTAGCATAGCGGCTTTGCCCCGACAAATGGAAAGCCTGCGCCAGCGTGACCAGCTCGTAGTGGCGGTTAGGCTCCCACAGATATTTGATATCGCCGACAACCCGGGGGTCGCGATAGTTCAAGGTCTTGCCAAAGTCTAGGGGGGCATCGATGCCGGTCTTCGGATCCCGATTCCAGCGCGGCGGGAAACCCAGGTCTGCATCATGCAAGGCAAATACCTTGAAGCACCCGGACAGGATGCGGTCGGCAGCTTGCCGGTAAATGTCTGCATCGCTTGCATAAGGCAGGACTGGAAGCCATGCCTGCCCCCACGACCCGCGCGGCGCGGGCGGCCAGCGCGCCAGGCCGACACCCCTGTGCTCCAGCCTGGCCTGCGCAGCCTGCCTGAGACGCCAGCCAATCTCGCTGCCGGTCATCAAACGCAGCCGGTTCAGCTTCCACTGCAGTTGAGCCAGGCGCCCTGCGCGGCGGTCCAGGGCCGAGGCGAGGCTGTTCATGCGCGCCGTCCCAGCACCGCGCCATACAGTTCGCTGAAATCCCTTGCCAGCCTTTCGACCGTAAATTTTTCCAACACCCTGGCGCGGCTGGCGCGCGCCATCCTGTCCAGCATGGCGCGATCATTATCAAGCGCCGCAATCGCGCCCGCAATCGTATCCGCATCGCGCGGCGGCACGAAAAATCCATGCACGCCATCCTGCATCACATCCGGGATCGCGGCTACCGGGCAGGTAATCGCAGGCGTGCCGGCAGCCATCGCTTCCAGCAGCGCATAGGGAAGCCCCTCGGGATGATAGGTCGGGAATACCAGGACATCCGTTTCCCGCCACAGGCGGGTCTTGGCCGCTCCAAAAACCGGTCCATGGAAATGCACGACATCGTCCAGTCCAAGTTGCAAAACACTGGAGCGCAATTCCTTTTCCGCCGGCCCGCCGCCCGCGATATCAAGATGCAGCTTTCGCCCCGAACGCTGCAGTTGGGCCATCGCCTCCAGCACCTCGAACAAGCCTTTTTCGCGAATAATCCTTCCGATATAGATGAGCCGCAGCGGCCGGTGGGCATCGGGCGCCGCTATATCGCCGAGCAATTCCGCCGGATCAATGGCATTGGGAATGCGGACAATCAAAGCCCCCGGGCAAAAAGCGGTATACGCTTCGTACTCCTTGCTCGAAAGCACCGAGACCGCATCGCTCGCATACAAAGCCCGGCGCAGCAGCCAGATGAGAACGGCATGGCCGGCAAAGAACTCTTGCGGCATGGGTCCGCCATGCACCTGGTTGACGACCTTGACGTTCAAAAGCTTGGCCACGAAAAGATAAGCAAGGTCACGCCAATAGGCCTTGCGATCCATGCTGGTATTCAAGTGCACGATATCGGGCCGGTGAATCATGATGAAGCGGGCCAGCGCCAGCGGGGAAAAAACAAAGCGCATAAGCTTTTGCAAGCCGGATTCCTTTCTGCCCTCGCTGCCCACCTGAAAATGAAGCAGGTCATACTCCTTGGCCAGGCTGGAGCCGAAAAGCAGATTGGCGTGCGTGCTGACGCCGCTGATGGCCGTCAGCGACGGACTGAAGATGACGATTTTTGGCCTTCTCATAGTCGCTCACGCCTGCACAACAGGATGTTCATTTACTTGCAAGGTAAGGCTTCAGTTCGGCGCAAAGCCGTTCCGATGCCGCCTCGCTGCCATCATCGTCCAGGAAAATCCGGTGCCATAATTCCAAGGTGAGCAATAGCCAGATGCCCTGCTCGCGGTCAACCTTGCGGGCGATATGTTCCTGCACCACCTTTTTAACCGCATCGGGGCGGAAATACCCGCGGTCGAAGAAGCGATCGGAAAGCAGCACATGGGAAATCAAGCCAGCCAGCGGCCCGGTAAACCAGCGCGCCAGCGGCACCGTAAAACCCACCTTGCGGCGATAGATGGTTTCATGCGGCAGGTAGCGTTCCGCCAGCTTCTTCAACAGGATTTTTTTGCTTAATCCCTTGACCTTGTCATCGGGATGCAGGCCGGCGGCGAACTCGACCACGTGGTGGTCGAGGAACGGCACCCTGGTTTCGATGCTCGCCGCCATGCTCATGCGGTCTCCGCTGACCAGGATGTCATCCACCAGCCGGGTATGGATATCGCAGTAAAGAAAGCGGGTCAAGGCATCGCTCTCGCCACTGCATCCGGCCATGATCGCAGAGAATTCCTTGGCCACGCCTCCATCCTGCACTTCCCGGCGGAAGTCCGGATGCAGCAAACCTTGCTGCAATTCCAGATCGAAGCCGCCGAACCATGAGGCGAAACGTTGCGTCTCGTCAGGCAAGCCGAGTATTTCAAGAATGCTGCGCAGCCTGCGCGCCTTGAATGGCATGGCCGCTCCCAGCGTCCGCAGCCCGGACTGGCGCACGCCATCCGGCAACCAGTCCAGCATCCCGGAAAACGAGTCGAATACATATTTGGAATAACCGCCGAACTGCTCGTCAGAACCTTCGCCGGTCAGCATCACAGTCACATGCTCCTTGGCCGCCCGACACATGTAATAAGTGGGAATGGCCGACGGCTCGCCCATAGGCTCGTCATAATGCCAGCACAGGCGCGCAAAATCAGCGATGAAGTCATCGGCTCCCACCACGATTTCATGGTGTTTCGTGCCATAGCGTTCGGCAATGCGCCGGGCATGATGCAACTCGCTGAATTCTGGAATATCGAAGCCCACTGAAAAGGTCTTGATCGGCTCTCTGGCGCCTTGTTCCCGCCGCATGGTTTCCATCAGCGCCACCACCATGCTGGAATCCACGCCGCCGGATAGCTGCACGCCCAGGGGCACATCGGACATCAGTTGCATGTCCACGGTACGCTTTAGCAAGGCATCCAGTTCCAACAGCGCGTCCGCTTGCGGCAGCATGCGCGGCTTGTATCCCACATCCCAGTAACGGACCGGTTCCGGAACCGGCTCGCCCCAGGCGGTTTCCAGCAGGCAGCCCTCCGGCAAGCGCTTGACGCCCTCAAACATGGTCTGAGGCCGCGAGACATAGCGCTTCACGATAAATTGCGCAACCCCGGGCCGATATACCTTCTTGTTCGCCGCGACCGCGGGAAAACAAAGCAATGCCTTGATTTCGCTGGCAAAGATCAGGGTATCGCCATCGCTCCACCAGTACAGCGGCTTGACTCCCATATGGTCCCGGCACAGCAGCAGCGTGCGCTTGCGGCTGTCATACACGGCAAAAGCGAAAATGCCTTGCAGACGGCGGGACAGGCCCAGCGGGCCCCATGCCTCGTAGCCATGCACCAGCACTTCGGTATCGCTGCGCGTCTTGAACCTGTGCCCCAGCGCAGCCAGTTGCTCGCGCAATTCCTGGAAATTATAGATTTCCCCATTAAAGCTGACCCATACGCTGCCATCCTCATTTGACATGGGCTGCTGCCCGGTATGCAGGTCGATGATGGCCAGCCTGCGGTGCCCCAGCCAGCAGGAAGCATCAGGCGCTTGCCATTCGCCGTCGCCATCCGGGCCGCGATGGAAAAGCGCCGAGAGCGCCCGCTTTCCCGCATTCCGATCCAGGGAAGGCGCTGAATCATTAAGACGAACCTGCCCGACAATGCCACACATAGCGATCCTTCGCTCTTTGATTTCAACTTTCATTCATTGGCGGGCGCGCCAAAGTAGCAACTGATGTCCAGGTGCTGCGCAAGCATCTGGAGCTTGCCACGCGGGGAGCGAGGGGAGCATAAGAAATTCTAGCCTAATCCCCGAATACAAGTTTGCGTTTCATCAACACGACAAAACACCATCGCCTACCATCCGGTTGGTGGTCTGGCGGCCACTCAAAGACCGTTTGGCTCACGTCAACTCCTGGTTGACGGTCGGATACGGCAGAACACCGAGTCGGCTTGCGCATGGCGTGAGGCTACAGCATGGATCATTAGATTGCACCGAAGTCCCGCAACGCGACACCAAGTGCGCAGACGGCCGCCCTCACGCACGCTCGTCTGCCGTACAAGCGCTTATTGATTCACTGGACCAATCGCACATTTTGGTTGGCAAACCATTGCCAAAGGACACTAGTAGACATTTCACAATTGATTGCATCCCTGATATATGACGGCGTTAGTTGACACTTCTCAATGTGTATCTTGCGGGCTTGAATAGATTAGTACTTGGAATCTGTGCCGAATTTAACGAAAGGGTGGAATGGCCGCCAGCTACTTGAATACTTGCTTGGCCACCCATCTCTTGACGGAAGACTGCATATTGGCCATCCCGAACGGCCAGCACTGGTGTCAGGCACCCATCAAGACAACGCGAGTGTGGTCGATGTCAATGCGCAAAAGAATCAGGATGGCATCAGTGCCACAACGTTGGGATCTGTCCGACTCCGCGTTCGCCGACACAGGCAACGGACAGCCAATTGGCAATATATTTGGACCCGGAGGATGCCCAATCCTGGCCGCGTTGCTGGCTCCGGCGACTGCCATGTCCTACGGTTGCGACGAGCGGTTGTCGACCACAGACTAACAAGAATCTAATCATGCATTTTCTTACACAAAAGTCGCGGCTGCAGCTTCTTGCCCGAAATGATGTTAAACAATCCTTGGCTCTTCTTGTGGGAGCAATTCTGATCGCGCTTCTGACCTGGATTATTGCCGAGTTGATCGGTGAAATCCCGGCCTTATTTTCAGTCTTGTCGTTGATCTTTGTGGTCGTTGTGATGTGCAACTACAAATATGGTGTTGTGCTTGCCGTTATTCTGTTGCCACTGAGCTCGACGCCTTTGATCCCCCGTGCCTTGTTTGGAGTGACCGGATTCAATCCGTTGAATGTGACGTTGTTGTTATCGGCGGCATCACTGCTTCTCGCTTGGCTAATTAACCCCAGGAAATTTTCAATTCCAAAATGGCCTCGCCATTTTTGGGTTTACCTGGCCATTCTGGCGCTCGCCGCGCTCCATGGTGCCTCCCAGATTTCCTCGATCCCGGCCTATTTCAAAATCCTTCAAATTATCGAATTTGATTCTGCCGGCGGGTATCTACGTGACACTTTTCTAAAGCCGCCAGTGGTTATTTTCGCCACTGCATTTATGTTCTCCATCGTTGTGAGAAATGCGCGGCTTCCACATGCTTACCTGATTCCATTGTTCTGTTCAGGGATCGTGTTGCCGATTGTAGTCATTGCATACGTGGCCAGTTCAGGAGAGTCGCTAATGGCGTTGGCATCAAGTCATGCTAGAGGCTTTCTGTCCGTGATGGGCATGCACGCGAATGAACTGGGCCTCATGTTTAATATGGTTTTTGCGCTGGCCCTATTCTGTTTTTTTAGCGCGTCCAACTCATTGGAAAAATGGATGCTTGGCGCAACAACCGTCATCGTGATGGCAGCAGTTGCTCTCACGTTCTCGCGTGGCGCATATTTAGGACTTTTTTCTGTGGTCGCGTATTTTCTTTTTACGCAAAGAAGATTTCGCGCCATGTTGGTGGTTTTATTACTTGTTACGTTGGCCGCTTTATTCATGCCGGACGCAGTAGTAGAGCGCGCTTCAATGGGACTGGGAAATGGCAATGTCGAAGACGTCAGTGCCGGTCGGGTGGATGAAATTTGGCGGCCGCTCATCCCGGAGATTCTTTCCAACCCCCTGATTGGCCACGGTCTCGGTTCGATTCTCTGGTCAGAGTCAGCCCAGCATCGTGCCATTCTTCCGGTAGGCCATCCTCACAGCGCCTATCTCGGTGTGCTTTTGGACTTCGGGGTGTTGGGCGCGATAGTCATCTTCGTTTTCTTTCGGCATATGTGGAGACTCTTCATCGATCTGGCGAAGCGTATGCCCGATCCGATCTGGCGAGCTTATTTTAGAGGGGCTGCAGCTTGCATTTTGCTATTGCTGGTCCAAGGCGTGACCGACGACAGCTTTACACCGACCCGCACGCAGCCATTTCTCTGGCTGTCATACGGGATTGCGACAGGTTTTTTGGTCGGGACGAAAACCGCGAAATCAGACCAAGCTAAACAGCGCATGGCACACTATTTTTTATAGCGAAAAATGAAAATTTGCTTTCTTGGGCTAGAGAATCTACCGGTTCTGGCCCCGGAATTCAACCGGCATGGTATCGGGGGAGAGCAGGTCCAGCAAACGCTGCTGGCCAAGGCTCTGGCACGGCGCGATCATGCTGTCAGCATGGTGGTGTACGACTATGGGCAGGATGATTGTGCGTGCTGGAATGGCGTTACGGCGCATAAAGCTTATCGCAAGGACGCCGGCATTCCAATATTTCGTTTCATATATCCGCGCTGGACCGGCGTCTGGTCAGCGCTGCACAGGGCTAATGCCGATATTTATTACGTCAGCTGCGCGGGTATAGCCTTGGGACTGGTCGCACTATTTTGCAAACGGCATGGACGCAAGTTTGTGTTCAGGGTGGCCAGTGACACGGATTGCGAACCAGACAAGCTCCTGATCAGGTATTGGCGCGACAAGAAGCTGTATGAATACGGCCTGCGACGTGCCGATGCGATCCTGGTGCAGAGCATTTGGCAACAGGATGCGATGCGCACCAACTATAGTCTGCACAGTCGGGTCGCCGAGATGTTGGTGGATACTCCTGAGCGGGCCGTAGCGCGGGATATCGATGTGCTGTGGGTCAGTAATCTGCGGCAACTCAAACGGCCGGAACTGTATCTGGCACTGGTCAAGAAATTCCCTCAATTGAAATTCCACATGGTGGGTGGCCCACAGCCAGGGTTTGGCGAGCTGTTCAATCAGATTCGGCGGGAAGCTGCCGATCTCCCAAATTGCACCTTCCATGGCCTTGTTCCTTACCATGAGATGGACAACAAGTATGCGGCTGCGCGCGTCTTTGTCAACACTTCCGATACCGAAGGCTTCCCTAACTCATATCTCCAAGCCTGGATTCGAGGCACTCCGGTGGTGACTTTTTTCGATCCCGACGCCGTGATACGACGCGAAAATTTGGGGCGCGCAGTTTCGTCGCTGGATGAGATGGCAAGCGCCGTGACGGAATTTGTGGCTAACGATAATGTCTGGTCGGCTGCGAGCGAGCGCTGCAAGGCTTACATGGCGCGTTTTTATGGAGAAGACCGCATTCTTTCCCCTTATCTAGAGATGTTTAAAAGGATCTTGTGAATGGAAAACAGACGCATTAACCTGCTCTTCATCGTGAATTCCGTCGGCATCGGCGGTGCGGAAAGACACGTAATCACTTTGCTCAACAAGCTTGATACAGCGCGGTTTCGGCTCTCGCTCGCCTATCTAAAAAAAGAGGACATATTGAATGAGGGCACATTATTACCGGAGCTTGATCAAGACAGGTTGGAAGGCCGCGTGTTTTGCTGCAATGTGTCCAGCAAAGTTGACCTGCGCGCCGCCCGCCAACTGGCAAAATATATTTGCGACGATATGGCGGACATCGTCGTATGCACCAACACTTATTCCTTGCTGTACGGCTGGTTGGCGCGAATTATGGCAGGACGTCATCCCCGCCTGGTAGAGATTTTTCACACGACTGAAATGGGCACGAAGAAGAGCAAACTTCAGATGCTGTTCTACCGTCCCTTCTTCCGGGTCTGCGACATGCTAGTTTATGTCTGCGAGGCCCAGAAAAAATACTGGCGGTCACGAATGCTAAGGGCTAAACATGATGCTGTGATTCACAACGGCATCGACGTGGAGCACTATGTCGACCACTATACATCGGAAGAGAAAAATTTATTACGGCAAAGCTACGGCTTTTCCGAGCTTGATTACGTGGTTGGACTGTGCGCCTCCATGCGACCGGAAAAGGCACATGGGGATTTGCTCAAGGCCATCGCTAATCTTAGAGTCGCCGGGTTGGATATTAAGTGTTTATTTATCGGTGATGGCTCGGAACGCTTAAGAATCGAAGAGGCAATCAAGACCATGGGGCTGGCGCAACATGTCAAGATCACTGGCTTTCTGGCAGACGCGCGGCCGGCCATGGCTACCTGCAATGTAATGGCACTAGTCTCTCATCATGTTGAAACGTTTTCACTCGCTGCGCTGGAGGCGATGGCCTTGGGCAAGCCCATGATCATGAGCGAAATTGGGGGCGCGGCGGAGCAAGTGATCCACGGGGAAAATGGATACCTGTATAAACGGGGTGACATCGAAGCCCTTGCGGATGCCTTACATCAACTGATGGAATCAAAAAAGTGCTGCCAGATGGGTGATCGCGCTCGTTCAATGGTGACTCAGCGGTTTTCTCTCGCCACCATGGTAAATAGCTTCGATCAACTTTTTGTCAAGCTGGCGCGCTCACCTGATCAGGTCATGGAAGTTGACAATGTCATCCGATGAGGGTCTGCGCCGCAGTGCTATCACGCTTGCATTGGCAGGAGGAGTCGAGTACGGGCTCCAACTGGCGATACCGATTATTCTCGTGCGCTATCTCGACGCAACCGCCTTTGGTCAATATCGCCTGTTATGGCTGCTGGCCGGGACCGCATTGGCGATCGCACCCGCATTCATGCCGCAATCGCTGTTCTATTTCCTGCCGAGGACAGAGCCGGGGCAGAAGCGACTGATTATCAGCAACGTTCTAGTCTATCTGATCGTGGCCGGTGTTGTGGTGGGTGCCGCGGCAAGTGGATGGAATCCATTGTTGCCCGAGACAGCAAGGAGCTTATTCATTCAAACCTATGGCATTTCTGCACTTTTCCTGGCGCTCTGGGTGGTGGCGTCGATGTTGGATGTACTGCCAACTGCGGATGGACGGGTGCGGTGGCAGGCGAATGTGACCATTGGCGTCGCACTGATTAGAACATTTTTGTTGGCTGGTGCCGCGTTGACGACTGCCGACATCGCGTGGGTGGCCTTTGCCATGTTGATGGTGGCCGGGCTGAAGATAGCGCTTTTGATTTATTACGCTAACACGAATGGCGAAGGTGTGAAGCTTGCCTGGCAGATCGCGACGCTGAAGAAGCTATTGGCTTACTCGCTGCCGTTTGCACTGGGGAACGCTCTGTTCCTCATTCGTATACAAGCCGATCAATGGGTGGTCGCCAGCATGCTCTCGACAGCGCAGTATGCGACATTTTCCATCGCAGCTGTCTTTCTGCCTGTGGCGACGCTTGTCCGTCAACCAGTGTACAACGCCATGATGCCACGCTTAAACAGCGCGCACGCACGCGGCGAGTATGCAGAAATCGCCCGTCTGATTGCAAAAACAAACGGCGCCACAGCGCTTCTTCTGATACCTCTTGCCGGAGGTTTGCTTGCCACTGCTCCGGAACTGGTGAATATTATATACACCAGCCGGTATCAGCAGGCTGCAACCATCATGCAGGTCTATCTGATCGGCATGATGATGAATGCTTTCGCTGTTGGGCACGTGCTGCCTTCACTTGACAAAGGTCCCTTCGCAGTCGTCAATAATGCGTGCTGCCTGGTGGTCTCCGTCATCGTTAGCATCGCAGGTGTCAACCGTTTCGGTTTGATCGGTGGGGCTCTTGGTAGCGTGTTCACTTTTGCCATCAGTGAACTGTGGGCGCTAAGCGTTGTTGCACGTGCACTCGGTATGGGCGCACACCAGTTGTTGGCATGGAACGCGTTGTGGCCAACTGTGCTCGGAACCTGTATCGCGATAGGGGGTGTCTTCACGATAACAGGCGCCATGATTGGCAGCGTATTTCTGATACTGTTAATTAAGTCAGGAATTTATCTGGCATTGTTTTCCTCTTGTTTCATTTTGGCGGGGGGGCGCAAACATCTCGGACTATTGACTGGACGGTATCAATGGACAACGCCATAAGCGAACTCTTCCGGGAACTTGCCGATATAGACCGTACCACGTGTCATGGTGTCGACGCTGGCCTGCTCGTTGCAAGGGACGGGGTCGCGCCACTGTTACCCTTGAGTGCAATTGATTGCTCGGAAGATGTTTGAATTTCGTGAAGCACCAGTCGAATTGTTGATGACGTGATGGAGAAATTACCTCGCCGGCAGGACGAATTTCCAGGTGGCCTATTTATGGAATTATTACCCCACGATTTCAAACTACTCGGATCTCGATTTGGCGCCACTTGCAGAGCATTGCCATTAGTGATGGCAGTGATGCTGTCGGCCTGGCACGGGCTCGTCCTGGCCGATCATGGATTCCCGCGCTTGATGGGCTCAAACATTGGAGAGAAGCATTACGATGACCCCATCTACCAGATGCAGCTTGCGCGCATGGACATTGTCATCCTCGGCTTTTATCGGGGCTGGGGGCACAGTCAGTCACAACAGCCGATCAGGGATGTCGTCCGAACGCTCAAGCGCGTAAATCCCAATCTGCTGGTGGCGCAATACACGATACTCAACGAGGCGAACGACGATAGCCAAAACTCGGCCGAAAACGACAAACAATCTAAATTGCGTAATGAAGGCTGGTGGCTAAGAAGAGGCGATGGTCGCCGCGTCCAGTGGACAAATCAATATCAAGCCTGGGACATCAATATCACAGAGTGGACCAAGCCGGATTCCAGTGGACAGCGTTACCCGGAATGGCTGGCGCAGCGCGACTACCATGTTTTCTTTGAACCGGTGCCGGAATTTGATATTTGGTATTTCGATAACGTCATGGCGCATCAGCGAATTGCTCTTGCTGACTGGCGCAGGGATGGAAAGGATGAGGCCGGAGACAGTCCTGAAATTCAGAAAGCTTTTCGGCGTGGGCAGGCAGCACATTGGAAAAAAGCACATGAGTTGGCTCCCAAAGCTTTGCTAATGGGCAATGCTGATAACGATCTGTCGCTTCCGGAATATAAGGGAAAGTTGCAGGCAGTTTTTCTTGAGGGATTGATGGGGAAAAGCTGGTCGCTGTATGCGAACGGGGGCTGGGGTCGCATGATGGATCTTTATCACAAGGTCTTCGATAACCTGCTTTCACCACGCATCGTTGGCTTCAATGTCGCGGGCAGGCCAAGCGATTACCGGTTCCTCAGATTCGCGTTGGCATCCTGCCTGATGAACAACGGCTATTTTTCATACACCGACGAGACCAGAGGCTACAGCACCGTGCCGTGGTTTGATGAATATGAGGTCAAGCTGGGCAAGCCGCTTGATCCGCCGCAGACTAAGCCATGGCGGGACGGCATATATCGTCGCCGGTTCGAGAACGGATTGGTACTCGTCAATCTAGGCTTTCAGCCCGGCAGTATTGATGTCGAACCGGGTTACACCCACTTCCGGGGAAAACAGGCGCCACAGGTCAACAATGGTCTTCCGGCAAAGTCGATACTCCTTGGGCCGGGAGATGGGGTGCTGCTGGTTAAGGTTCGTTCGCTCGAAGCCATCAATAGATAGGAGCTTTTGCGAATCCGAGTGGCGCCCAGCAAACCCGCGCTACCCATACACCACAAACAACAACGCGGACATCAGTCTACTCAGACTGCTGTATACAGCTAGAGTGGTCCCAAGGATCAGGTGCGACACCTGATCCTTGAGAATTTCTGGATTGAATAATTCTTATGCAAGTAAGAAAGGCTGGAGCTACTGGCCCAGCCTATAACCGATTTCGGAGAATGCTTCGTTGCGTGACGCGAACAAGGCAGGCACGCCACCACCTGAACGGGTGACGTGCCTGCATTTTCAAAGTTGGCGCCTGAATAAGCAACGCCTACAGGTTACTGGAGCGACGGTGCGAGCGGTTGGCGTGGCGTGCCGCCACCGCCGATGCTGGTCGGGCTGTTATTGTTCACAACATAGAGCGCCTGGACCAGTCGTTGCATGTCGCGCACCCAAGGGGTGGCGCCCTGCACACGCTGTTCCAGGTCGAAACCCCAATCAGCTTTGAACTGGGTGCGCAGCGACCCATCCGGCCCGTTCTCGGCGTTGAGGGCAAAGGCCGGCCCCCCCGTACTATCGACAATGTAAGCGCCGTAGTTCTGCAAGGTCCAGGCGAGCTGCTTGCCCGGCTCCGTCTCAAGGCCGAGCGT
>NZ_JBHRTP010000043.1:0-23814 GCF_042646465.1 Pseudundibacterium arcticum | reverse complement strand
GTCAGCGCCACCGTTTTGCCTTCCGCTCAGATTAAGGTCCGGCATCACAGACAATTGACCATCACCGAATCCGACATTGGGCGTGGCTACATCGACGTGCCGGCGGCGTCGCAGATCGAAGTCAAAAATAATAGCCGGCAAGGATACGCGCTGACATTCAACACCATGGCCAATCTGTTTAGGACAATTCAGATTTCCGGCCTGGGCGAACGGTTCGAACTCGGGATGGACGGCGGCACGGTCGCGCACCGCGGCAACGCGCATCAGGCGGTGGCGGCGCAACTCAGCTACCGCTTCGTCCTGGCTGAAAACGTCCAGCCGGGCAGCTATGACTGGCCGATCATGTTATCGGTGCGTCCGCTATAGCAAGGCACTGCCGGGAATCAGGTTCACGAATCCGGCGTTCAGAGCCGGGCTACCGATCAAAAATTCAGGGTGTAGACGATAGGATCTGAATAGGCGCCGACCCCGGGGTCTTGGCCGGCGAATATGCGGCCGTATATGGTCTCGGTAAACGTGACCGGATTGGTCTTGGATATCGTCGCCGAACCCATATCCTGAGAGGTGCCGCCCGTCCCGTCTCCCAACACCTGCGCATGCGCCGCATCCACATACAAGTTGTAGTTGAGCGTGTCGACCGGGCCCTGCATTTTTCTGGGGCTGTACGATCCCGCTAATCCGGTTCCGAGCGAAATCGCCACGGCCACCGTCTCGCTGTTTTTGGTTGACGTGCAGGTAATGCTGGCGGTAGCGGCCATATCCAGCGCGGTGCTTGCAAACGGATCGTAACTACCGAAATTGAGGTTCGACACGCTGTTGATCGCACAGCTTGCCGCATGCGTCAGCGGCGCAATCATCAACAATGAAGCGGTGAACAGCCCGGCAATCAAATTATCGGACCGGGCCGAACCCGCGCGCACATGTGCAAGCCAGTTCATGCCCCGGATTTTCGTCGACTGTGGCTTCATGGGTGTTCCTCCTCGCAAACCAATGTCCCCAGATTCGGCAGCGGATCCACGGAATCTTCAAATGGCACGCTGACCGTACAGTATTTGCCTTGCCAGGACGCGTGCAAGCGATTGATTCGCCCAAGCCCGGTCAGGTAGACCTGGCCATCCATGGCCACCGGAAACTGCGTCGCCTGCCCTTCCAGCTCGACCACCGCACCCGCCGGCATCGGCTGCCCGTCCTTCGAAATCAGCCGCAGCAAGGCACCCGCAGAACGCCTGATCGGGAAGCGAATCACCACGCCGCTGCGATAGTAAGGCACAGGGTTCATCGTCAGGCTTCCTATCTCGGCATCCATGCCCAGGTCCGATTGTTCGATGCTCACCGGATTGTTATCGTACGGGCGTAGTCGCGGGATCAGTGCATTGCCCTTGGCGTCTGTGACCCCGGCCGGCTGATTATCGACATACACGCGAATCTTTTCCATGCCGGGCACTTGGACCAGGCCAAAGCTGTCGGTAATGCGGCGGCTCAAAAACGCCGAGCCGCCCAACAGCGCGACCCCGCCCGACGCCCCGACCCGGGCACTCGACTGTCCCTCGAAACTGGCCGCTTCCAGCGAGTAGGTTCCGATATTATTCTGCAACAGCAAGCTGGCCTGTTGCGGTCCATTGTCGGCTGCTTGCAGCCGGTAACCATAGCCTTCGCCGCTCGGCAGATTGCGCTGTACCTGCAGCAACGACTGATCCGACCCACTGCCGTACTTGGCATGGCTCAGGTTTGCAGTGAGATTGTTGCCCAATGGTATCGTCCAATTGATGAGAATGGAACGATTGGATTCGCCGCTCAAGGCTTTGAAGGCAGTAATTCCCAGATTTCCCCAACGCCTGAGCTGCAGGTTGTAGCTGATGCTGGCAAGCTCGCTGCGCGAATTGTCGCTGATGTCCTGACGAATATAGGCCAGTCCGACCGAACCGTATTGATTGGCCGTGATGCCGATATTTCCGCTGGTCAGATGCCGGGGTGCCGGAAATGCCGGGTCAGAGCCAAGCTGCCTGAAGTTGTCCGAATTGCGTTGAGTCCGTGCGCCGAAATTGAATATCGCGGTCTGACGATCGAAACCGAGCGCCCATAAATGACCGACACCGGCATCACTGCGGCTGCCCGCGATGGCGGCATTGAAGGTCCCGAGTGCCGGTAACAAGGCGGTCGCACCGAAACCTATGGTGCTCTGCCCGCCTTCCACAATCTCGGCATGCACTTCGCCGGTTGCGGCGTCGCTGAATCCACGACGGTAGGTTGCGGCAGCAAATCGAGCGCCATAATCGTTGCTTTGGATCGCGAAATTTTCCCGTAACGCGCCAAGTTCGACCGAAAAATCCTGCAAACCCGGACGCAACAGGCTGGTGCTGGCATAGAACGGCTGGTTAATGACCTGTTCACGGCCCAGCAAATCCCGCACCACCATTTGCACATTGCCCTGGCCCGTGACGACCGGCAGATTGGCAATCGAAAATGGCCCTGGCGGAAGTTCCTTGCTGGAGGTGAAAACATTATTCACATAAACATCGACCGTCGACGGCAGCGCCGCCTGTCCTGCGAACGATTGCAATGGCAGCGTGATCAAGCCAGGTTGCGTCGCGAAATTGGTCGCGTATTGAATCCCGCCGAACCGAACCGCACGCCCCCATATACCTGCGGGGCGGCTGATTGCATCGCCCAATCGTACGCTGGCCAGCTGCTCGGGTCGATCGATAGTAAACGTCGTATCGAGCCGTACCGAACTGGTTTGGCCGGGCGCATTCTGCAGCGCGAAGTTGGCAGTCGCCACTCCTCGCGCGTTAAAGGCGCCGAGCTCGAACAAGCCGGAACGCGTGGTCGCTCCGTTCGAGCGCTCGGCAAATACGTCGTAATTGAAAAACATGCCCGGACTGGGCGGTGTCGGCGCCAGATGCTTGTCCGCGTACGCATTTGCGCTGGTGGAAAGGAAAGCCTCCGGGCTCACCTGGATGTCCAGTGTCTGGGTTGCGTCATTGAGCTTGGCGACGACACCCGGCAAGGCCGCCAGCGGAACATAAGATTCGCCTTGAACGCTGATCACCGGGACCGTCGGTATTCGCAGGCGCCAACGCTTCAGGTCGGTTGGGGACACATACAAGGCCGCCAGCCTGTCCTTCACGAACAGCGCCGTATCATTCAAGCCTTGACGATTGAAATCCACCACCAGCAGCACCTGCTCGTAGCTTGCGCCGAGCGGTCCGGATGATTGTGTCGGGGGATTGGCGTCAGCGGCAGTGGCGGGTGAAAGGAAAGTCGAGGCTAGACACGCCAACACCAATGCGCAGGTCTTATGGTTTGTCCAACGCGACATCTGCATCCACTTTTCCCGCATCCGTGTAGGCCGTCACATGTACGTGATCGGCACTTGGCGCCTGGGCCGGGTTCGTTTTCAGCTGCCACTCTCCGGCTTGGCCCGGCAACAAATAGCGCGCGACCTGTTGCACTGCCAGCGCTTGCTCATTACCCGGTACGAACACAGAAAAATCGGTTACCTGGACGTGCGCCTTGCCTTCGTTTTTCAAGCTGACCTTGATCCGATCCTTGCTTTCCTGCTGCACTTTCCACATCAGCTCAGGCGCGGCCTTGTTCTTTGGCTGCAGAAAAACCGGCAGCCCGACCCGCAACGTCATCTGCAAGCCGCGAAAGCCGGGCTTGGGCGGCGCCGGAACCTCTTGCAGAAACAAGCGGTAACTCAGCTCTTGACCTGCATCGGGCTCTCGGCGCAGTCCGACCCGAACGATCTGGGTCGTACCTGGCTGGATCGTGAAAATGGGCGGAGTTGCCAGCAGATCGGCACTGGGCTGATAGACATCCTTGCCATCGACCTGAGTCCAATCCACTGTTTGCAACTGGACCACTACCGGCTCATCGCCGTTGTTTTGAACCGTCAGCGCCGCGCTTTTTTGCTGAGCCGTCAGTTCGACCCGGACTGGATTGACTTGAAATGTGCCGGCCCAGAGCAAGCCTGGGCTGAGCAAAGAAAAGATGACGGCGATGATTGCGATCCAGGGCCGGCCTGCAAATTGTGATTGCTCAGCCATACGCCCGATTCATCGGTGGATTGCAGACCAGAACCGCCATCTCGCAGGGCATCAGAAATTGACCGTTGCAACGACCGTGTCGGTATAGGAATCAGCAGCCACATCTTGTGCGGACTGGACCGAGCCGCAGACGTTGTAGCTACGCGCGGCTTTGCTTGGCGCGGCGGTCGCGGTCAGGATATTGGCCGGACCGGAGGTATTCCAGACGGTAGGCGCGGTGTAGCTGCATGCGGCACCCGGTACCGTCGTCGGCGGCAGATACAGTTCGTAGGTCAGGTAGTCCGGCGTTGCGACCGCGCCTTTCATGCGGCGCGTTGCACCGCTCGCATTCGCGCCGGCACCCAGCGTCACGTTCGGTGCGGCGCCCTTGGTGCAGGCGATCGAAACGGTGCCGTTGGCATTCAGGGCGGTCGAGGCGTTGGTGACCACTGGATCATAGGCGCCAAATGCGACTGGCGTCGTCGTGATCGTGCAATTGGCAGCAACGGTTGCCGTTACGTTGAAGCTGCTGGTGGCGGTGCCTGCCGACGCGGCTCCGGTCGACAACAGAAAGGCTGCGGCAATGGCAGCTTGAACGATATGGCGGCTTTGCATGATTAATCTCGTCAGGTGTGTAGGTGAAAATCGGGATCGGAAGTAACAAAAAGCGGCGCAATAATAACGCAAAATTGCCGAAATTCAACATAATTGTGCACAAAACGCAACACTCCTTACCATTCCTTACCGCCACGGATGAGTCGGGCGGCGAGCATAACGATGGATTTGCAATGTCGTCAGTCGCCGATCTCGCGCATTTTGGCAAACGCTTCGTCGATCCTTTCCACCGCCAGTATCGTCATCCCCTCGATCGCCTGCTTCGGCGCATTGCTTTTTGGCACCATCGCGATTGAAAAACCCAGTTTGACGGCTTCTCGCAGGCGTTCCTGGCCACGTGGCGCCGGGCGGATTTCACCGGCGAGTCCGACTTCGCCGAACACGACCAAGCCACGCGGCAACGCGCGATTGCGCATCGACGAATTGATCGCCAGCAGCACCGCCAAGTCGGCCGCCGGCTCGGTGATCTTGACGCCGCCGACGGCATTGATGAATACGTCCTGGTCGAACGCGGCAATACCGGCGTGCCGATGCAGCACCGCCAGCAACATGGCCAGGCGATTCTGTTCGAGGCCGACCGACAGGCGCCGCGCATTGGGCAGGTGCGAGGTATCGACCAAGGCCTGGATCTCGACTAGCAGCGGCCGCGTGCCCTCCTGCGTCACCATCACGCAGGAACCCGGCACCTGCTTGTCATGCTGCGACAGGAATAACGCCGATGGATTGGACACGCCCTTCAAGCCCTTGTCGGTCATCGCGAACACGCCCAGCTCATTGATGGCGCCGAAGCGGTTCTTGATCGCGCGCACCAGTCGGAAACTGGAATGGCTGTCGCCCTCGAAGTACAGCACGGTATCGACGATATGCTCCAGCACGCGCGGCCCGGCCAGCGCGCCCTCCTTCGTGACGTGGCCGACCAGGATGATGGTGATGCCACTTTGTTTCGCGACTCGGGTCAGTTGGGCCGCGCACTCGCGCACTTGCGCCACCGAACCCGGCGCCGAACTGAGCGCGTCGGAGTAGACAGTCTGGATCGAATCGATCACCGCGACCTGCGGCTTCAGGTCGGCCAGCGTGTTGAGGATTTTCTCGAGCTGAATTTCCGCCTGCAGCTTCAAGTCCTTGGCGTCGACGGCCAGCCGTTTGGCGCGCAATGCGATCTGCGCGCCCGACTCTTCACCGCTGACGTACAGCACATTCTTGCGGTGCGACAGATTCGCCAGTGCCTGCAGCAGCAATGTCGACTTGCCGATGCCCGGATCACCACCGATCAATACCACGCCGCCGGCCACCAGGCCGCCGCCCAGCACCCGGTCGAATTCCTCGATGCCGGTGCCAAAACGCGGTACGTCGAGCGCCTCGATATCGGTCAGGCTCAGCACCGGCGCGCTTTGTGCCAGCCCCTGATGGGGTGTCGAGAAGCGGTTGGCGGTCGCTTCGATGATGGTTTCGACCACGGTGTTCCACTGCTCGCAGGCCGGACATTGGCCACTCCATTTATTGCTGATGCCGCCGCATTCGGTACAGGTGTAATTCGTTTTTACTTTGGCCATGGAGGAAGAAATCGGTGACTGGAACAGATATCGGATTTAATAAACCAGAATTTCGGCGGAGTATAGCCAAATTAGCTGCTACCCCTCCTTTATTTATTGCGGCATTTTAAAATACTGTATGGAGTATGGAATGTGGGCGCGAGGATGGATGGGGCCCAAAAATTAGCGCTCGACCATCTGCACCCGCGGCGCCACTGCACACATCAATTCATAACCGATCGTGCCGGCCGCCTGCGCCACCTCGTCGATCGGCACCCCGTCGCCCCAAAGCGTGACCGCGCTACCGACATGCGCGCCGGGAACCGGTGTCAGATCGACCGTAATCATGTCCATCGAGACCCGTCCGACCATCGCTGTGCGGACGCCGTCGACGATGATCGGCGTCCCGTCCGGTGCATGGCGTGGATAGCCGTCCGCGTAGCCGCAGGCCACTACCCCGATTTTCATTGGCTTGTCGGCGACGAAACGGCTACCGTAACCGACGGCATCGCCCGTTGCAATATCCTGCGTGCCGATAATTTCGCTGGTCAGCGTCATGGTCGGCAGCAGGCCGAATTCCTGTGCCGTTTTGCCACCCGGGGTGCCGCCGTACAGCATGACGCCGGGCCGCACCCAGTCCGTGACCAGTTCGGGATGCAGCAAGGTCGCGGCGGAATTGGACAGGCTCAATTCACCGCTCAGTCCGGCGATGCCGTCCTGGAACCGCCGCACCTGTTCCGATAGCAGCAGGCTCGGATTGCGGACATCGTCGGCATTGGCAAAATGCGTCATGAGAGTAATCTTGCGCACGGTTGGGATGGCGCGCAGCCGCACATAAGCAGCGCCAAATCGGTCAGGTGTGAAACCGAGGCGATTCATGCCGCTATTCATTTTCAGGTGGACATCGAGCGGTGTCGTGATGCCGGAGTGCTCGATCATCGCAATTTGTTCGTCGCAGTGCACCGCGACCTCGAGCTGATTCCGACTTACGATCGCCAGATCCTCGGGCGCGAAAAAACCTTCCAGCAGCAAGATCGGCTTGGTCCACCCCAGGTCGCGCAGACGCACCGCAGCGTCAAGTTCGATCAAGCCCATGCCATCGGCAGCGGCAAAACCGCGCACACCCCGTGCCAGACCATGCCCGTAGGCGTTGGCCTTGACGATGGCCCACACTTTGGCACGCGGCGTGCGCGCCTTGGCGACGGCGAGATTGTGCTGCATGGCGGCGATATCGATGGTGGCTACAAGCGGTCGCGGCATAGGAATCCTGGAGTGAGATGGGGCGCCAACCTGCACGGCTGGCGGCAATCTTTGGAAGCGTCATTTTACCGGACGCAACGGATCAAACCGCGCCTGAAATGGGCGGTCCTGTCATATTTTCATGGTATAAAGCAAGCCGGACATATTTCGTTACAAGATCACCCCTGATGAATCGCGGTTTCTATACCATCATGGCGGCGCAGTTTTTTTCGTCGCTCGCCGATAATGCCTTATTGATTGCGGCCATCGCCCTATTGGCAAGAATGCAGGCTCCGGGGTGGATGACACCGGTGCTGAAACTGTTTTTCGTTTTATCTTATGTGTTGCTCGCGGCCTTCGTCGGCGCATTTTCCGATGCGCTTCCGAAGGGGCGCGTGATGTTTATCACCAACATGATCAAGGTGGTCGGTTGCGCACTGTTGTTCTTCAATGTCCATCCGCTGCTGGCCTATGCGGTAGTCGGTTTTGGCGCCGCCGCGTATTCGCCGGCCAAATACGGCATCCTGACCGAATTGCTGCCGGCGGAAAAACTGGTGGCCGCCAATGGCTGGATCGAAGGCCTGACCGTGTCATCCATCATTCTCGGTACCGTCATGGGCGGCGCGCTGGTTGACGAGCACACGGCAGCGCTGCTGCTGCAATTTGATCTTCCGCTCATCGATACCGGCGTCAACACGCCGCATAAGGCAGCGCTGAGCGTGATCGTGGTCACATATCTACTGGCCGCACTGTTCAACCTGCATATTCCCGATACTGGCGCCCACTACGCGCACCAGCAGCGCAATCCGATCAAGCTGATCGCCGATTTCGCCCACTGCTATTCGATGCTATGGAAAGACAAGCTTGGCCAGATTTCCCTGGCAGTCACGACCTTGTTCTGGGGCGCCGGTGCGACCTTGCAATTCATCGTGCTGGAATGGGCCAAACACTCGCTCAACATGCCGCTCCACAAGGCGGCCAACCTGCAGGGCATCGTTGCACTCGGCGTCGCCCTTGGCGCAGTGGCCGCAGCGCGCCTGGTTCCCTTGAAAAAGTCCTTGTCAGTGATGCCATTGGGAATTGCGATGGGTCTGGTCGTGATGGCGATGACGATGGTTCATACAGTCTGGCTCGCCTACCCCTTGCTGGTGTTGGTGGGTGCGCTGTCCGGATATTTTGTCGTGCCGATGAATGCCTTGCTGCAACATCGTGGCCACGTGCTCATGAGTGCCGGTCACTCGATCGCGGTGCAAAACTTCAATGAGAATCTGTCGATACTGACCATGCTGGCGCTGTACGCGGTGATGGTATCGCTGAATCTGAATCTGAATATTGTCATCGTCATGTTCGGCCTGTTTGTCGCCGGCATGATGTATCTGGTGATGCGCCAGCATGCCGCCAATCAGCGCGAGCACGATTCACTGGCGCTGATCGGCGAACACAAGCACGAATCGCTTATCTAACCCTCACCGCGGCCCCCGTCCGGCACCGCGCGCTGTGCGCGGTAGGGCCAGTCGTCTGGCACGATGAATCCCCTGCTTCCCTCCAGCATGGCATTCCCGGATTCCTGCATCACTGCGATCAGCACCGGCGTCGCATGCTCGCCAAAATGCGTGGCAAGTCGGCTCTGCAGTTGCTGTCGACTCAGGACCATATCCTGCGTTGCCTTGGCGGGTGCGAGCCATTGCAGCCTCGGCAACACCACGAAACGATCGCCGACGACTGCATCGAGTTCAGACAGCACACGCCAGAATCCGCGGCAATGCTGCGGCGAAATTCCGAATGACTGTGGCAATTGCTCCACGCCGGCATAGAACAGCCAGCCTTTGACCAGCGCCTGGGCTGACTGAACCGGCCCGGGCAAGTGGATCTGCGCGGCCGGATGCTGCGCCAGCATCAACTGATGATCGAACATCTTGCGCATTTTGACGCCAAGCCTGTCGCCCAGATTCGGACCGACCAGCCGATCGAGATTCGGCACCGTGGTTTCCGCTCCCAACGAGGGCGCCAACAGGTAGAACTTGGTCGCAAATTCCCAATGCACCAGCGCATCGCCATGCCGCAGCAGGAAATCGAACTCGCCTACCGTAGCGGTCCGGTCGGCGCGCACCTGCAAGCCATGCGCGATCAGGCTCCCCTGCTGCTGAAAATAGAAGGCCAGCAAGCGTTCGGCATACAGTCCGAGGCGCTGGGAATTTTGCCGCTCCAGCATCGCGTGCAAGGCGGCGGGCGCATGATCGAGCGCGGCCAGCCAGTCGATGGCAGCCTGATCGACCGCGCCCGCCAGTGTCGCGATCCGGCCCTGCCATGACGGCGCCTGCGGATCAAGCAAATCGGGCGCATCCAGCAGCCATGCAAGGGCGCGGACGTGCCGATCGTTCAGGTGATTCCAGCGTGCGTGAAAATGCGCCTGAAAGGGATCGAACGGCTGCTCGGGCTCCGTGGACTCAGCGGGCGGCGTTGGCTTGGGCATCTGCATGAGCGTTTGCCGCCAGACAAAGGTCGGCCCACGCATCTCTTTTTTGCGCCGGATGCAACAGCAGAGTTGCCGGATGATAGCTTGCGACCACCGGCACGCTGTTGCCGCCGCCGGCCGCCGCATAACTGTGCAGCTTGCCGCGCAACGCACCGGCAGTGCGTATTGCGTCTGCGCCCAGCAGTCCAAGGGTCGCACTCTTGCCGAGCGCCACGATCATCGACGCCTGCGTCAATGCCATCTGACGATCCAGAAATGGTTTGCAAGCGGCCATTTCGTCCGGCGTCGGCGCACGGTCGTTGCCATCGGCGTCGGTCGGGCGGCATTTGACGATATTGGTCAGGTAGACGCTGGCATCGGCATCCAGACCACCCCGTTGATCGCGCGTCAGGCCGATTGCCAGCAGCATATTGTCGAACAACTGCGCGGCAGCGCCGGCCAGTGGCTGGCCTTCCATATCTTCGGACCGTCCCGGCGCATCTGTGACGAACAGCCACGTTGCCCTGCGCAGACCGCTACCCGGGACTGCCTGTTGCCGGTTACGGCACAGACCGCAGGCGCTGCATTGGGTCACGGCCGACTCCAGCTGCGCCCAGTCCATCGCGGCGATGGCCTTGACCTCGCTCGGTGCGCGCAGCGCCGGAGTTGCCGCCGGCGTGCCGCTCGCAACGGCTGCGGCAGGATCGCGATCCGATTCGGTCCAGCTCTGTACCGCCAATATCGCGTCAGGTAATTGGTCGACTGACTGGTCGGCTGACACGGACCGCCGAACCCAGATCGGGCCTAGGCCAATTTCATTTAATACCGCGGCGCGGCGGATCGATGCCGTCGTCATAGCTTCAGCCTCATCACCACCGCGTCTTCGCGCAGATTGTCCACGGCCGGATAATAGGACTTGCGCAAGCCGATCTGTACAAAGCCGTAGCGCAGGTACACCGCGAGGGCCCGCGTATTCGACGGCCGCACTTCGAGCAATACCGATTGCAGGCCCTTGGCGCGCGTCAGCATCACTATCCGGTCGAGCAGTTGGCGGCCGATTCCTTGACCATGCAAGGCGCCACGCACCGAGATATTTAGCAAATGCGCCTCATCGACCACCGGCATCAGCAGAAAATAAGCGATCAGCCGGCCCGACGCATCGCGCGCCACCCACGCCTCGTAGTCGTTCAACAGGGAATCGATAAAATTGCCGCGCGACCATGGCTGCGGATAGACCGCATGTTCGATCGCCACCACCTGGTCCAGATCGTCGACCTGCATTCTGTCAAACACGAGCGCATCAACGTCGCGGCGACTGTAGTCTGGCACTCCACTCATGCCGGCACCTGATTATTTTTTAGCGCGCGTTCAGCACTGGTGAGCGCCACCTTGTTGCGCAAATACAGCGGCTGTGCATCATGGGCCGACACCCCCTGGCCGAGTTGAAACGCGATGCGCGCCAGTTGCGCGATCTGGGTGGCATGCGGCATCACCGCCGGCTTTGCCGGCCCGGCGAAGGCCTGATGTTCAAATGCCGCGGCGTACGCACTCAACCCATTGCCGCAGGCGATCGCCTCGCCCTGTGGCCGGACCTCGCTTGCGGCTGACAAAACCGGCGCCACCACCGTCTGCCAACCGTCAGCATAGTGATACTGTGCCCAATAGACTTCGTTCATGCGCGCATCCAGAATGCACAACACGTCGCGTTCCTGTTGCTGTGGCGCCGCCTGATCCCGGCAAGCCTGAGCCATCGCCATCAGGGTGCTGACCGGCACCACCGGCAAACCGGCACCAAATGCCAGCCCTTGTGCAATACCGCAGGCGGTGCGCACGCCGGTGAACGAACCGGGCCCGGCTCCGAAGGCGATCGCATCGCATTGGGTGAGCGCGATGCCGGCTTGGGCCAGCAGGCTTTGCAGCATCGGCAAGATCGTTTGGGAATGGGTCTGCACCCCGGACGATTCAGCAGCAAACACCCGATCGCCATGCAACAGTGCTGCGGAGGCGAGTTCGGACGAGGTTTCAATGGCGAGGATGGTAGACATGGCGTTATTTTACCGCGCCGGGTGCCCGATCGGCCGGCGCCATTGCGTGTGATTGGATCGATTGTTGCTGAGTCTGTAAAATGCAGGCACCAATCGAATTCATTGACGATCACACTGCAAACCATGCCAAGTCTGTCCCTGGAACGCCACAACTACGCACAATTATCAGCCTCGCTAAGCGACGATGCCTGGATCGTCGCCTGCCTGTGCGCGGCCTGGTGCGGAACCTGCAACGACTACCGCGCCACTTTCGATGCGCTGGCGCAGGGGCATCCCGAGATGCATTTCATCTGGATCGATATCGAGGACCAGTCTGAGGTGGTAGGCGATCTGGACGTTGAGAACTTCCCGACCTTGTTGATCCAACGCGCCGACACGGTGGCTTTTTTCGGCCCAGTATTGCCGGAACCGCGGCTGGCCGAACGACTGCTGAACGCGCAGGTCGAGCAAAGCGCCGCTGAACTGGCGACCAACGCCGCCAGCAATGCGACCCATCGGAGCTGGCAACAGGACTGCAACCTGCGCCAGCTATTGCGGGATGCGATCGCCGCCGACTAAGCGAAGTTGCGGCGGATGGCAGCCGCGATAAAATACTCCCATAAGCCTATGCAATTTCCACTTATAAATAAATGGCAGGTCTAACATACTGGCCATCATCAGCACATTTACGCCGTTAGCGATCCCAGACGCAACGGCAGACTGCGCAGTCGCTGCCCGGTCAGCGCGAACACCGCATTGGCCACGGCTGGCGCAATCGGTGGCGTGCCGGGTTCGCCGATGCCTTCCGGCGGTTCGGCACTCCGGATGATGACGGTCTCGACCAGCGGTGCCTGCTGCATCCGGACCACCGGGTAATCGTTGAAATTCTGCTGCTCAACGCTGCCGTTATTAATGGTGATCTCGCCGAATAAAGCGGCTGACAGCCCAAAGATCACCGCCGATTCGATCTGCTGCGCAATGATATTGGGATTGACCGCGATCCCGCAATCGACTGCGCAACTCACCTTGTGGACCCGAATTTCACCCTCTTCGATCGACACCTCCGCCACTTCGGCGACGATGGTGCCGAACGACTGATGCAAGGCGACACCGTGCGCCCGCCCCGCTGCCGGCTGGCCAGCCTTGTCCACTGCCGCGTTCAGCACCGCCAGATGGCGCGGATGATGTTGCAGCAGACCGCGTCGGAACGCGACGGGATCCTGCCCTGCGGCATGCGCCAGTTCGTCGATAAAACTTTCTTTGAAAAACGCATTGTGCGAATGCCCGACCGAACGCCAGTTACCGAGCGGCACCGCGCTCGACACGATCACGGCCGCGATTTTCCGGTTCGGCAGTTCATACTGCAGGTCGAACTCGCCTTCGGCCGTGGTGCGGTCGGGACCGATCCCCGGCAAGCCAAGATTGCGCTGCAAGAACTGATGCGATACCGCGCCGCTGGCTGACTTGTTGTCATACGCCAGCACCTTGCCGGCAGCATCGAGCGTCGCGGAAAATCGCGCCACTGCAGCCGGGCGATACACGTCGTGCCGGATGTCATCTTCGCGGTTCCAGATCATTTGCACTGGCGCACCATCCGCTTCTTTGGCGATCGCGACCGCCTGCGCCACCATGTCGATCTCCAGCCGACGACCGAAACCGCCACCGAGATACATGACGTCGATCGAAACATCCTGCGGTTTGATTCCAGCCACCTGCGCCGCGACCTTGACCGCGATGCTGGGCACCTGAGTCGACAACCACAAATGGGCCTTGCCATCCTTGACCTGCGCGGTGCAATTGATCGGCTCCATCGCCGCATGCGCCAGAAACGGTGCGCTGTATTCGGCCTTGATGGTTTTCGTGGCGCCGTTCGCAGGATTGGATGCGACCTCGGAGTCACCGCTCTGGTAATAGGTAAAGCCGGATTCGCTATCGAGACTGGTTCTGAATTGCTTGAATATCGCGGCCGACGACAGCGCCCCATGCGCCCCGTCGTCCCATTTCACCGGCAGCGCCGCGGCGGCCTGGTGCGCCTGCCAGAACGATTTTGCGATCACCGCAAGCCCGGCACCGGCACCGTAGTGTTGGCCAATCACGGCTGAAAAATCGACCAGTTTCAGCACACCTGGCATCGCCAATATCCGGGCAGTATCGACCTCGGCCACCTTGCCGCCGAACTGGGGCGCCATTCTGACGGCGGCATACAGCAGGCCGGGCGGCCGCGCATCGATGCCGAAGGCGGCGCTGCCGTCGACTTTGGCGCGCGAATCTCGCCGCGCTTGCGATGTCCCGATCAGTTTGAAATCTTTCGGCGATTTCAATCGCATCGCGTCAGGCGCAATCTCGCCGGCGCTGGCCGCCGCCTTTGCCGCCAGCGCTCCGTAAGTGGCGTGCCTGCCGCTGACGTGGCTGACGACACCGTTGCTGGTGCTGCATTCGACAGCCGCGACACCCCATTCCTTGGCGGCAGCCGCGACCAGCATCGCGCGTGCGGACGCCCCTGCCTCGCGCATCGGTTGCCATGCGTCCTTTACGCTGGACGAGCCGCCGGTGATCATGATGCCCAGTTCGCGCGCGGTCTTGGCCAGCAGCCATTGCGCACCGCTTTTCAGGATGCCGTGGTCATCCGGGTGGAATGGCAGCGCGTCATTCAGGACGGCCACATTGCCGTAGATCTTGTCGATCGGTGCCTGCATGATGCTGATCATCGCCAGCGGCACGTCGAGTTCTTCGGCCACCAGCATCGGCAATGCGGTATGCACGCCCTGCCCCATTTCGCTGCGCGGCATCGCGACGGTCACCTGACCGTCCGCGGCGATCTTGAGCCAGCCATTGAGCGCGACTTCGCCGTTGCCGGACGGTAGTGGGTCGGTCGATTGAAGGCGCTGGCGCGGCGGCATCACGCCCCAGCCGACGATCAGCGCACCGGCGACGCTCAGTCCGCCGATCAGAAAACGGCGGCGCGATGGTTTGCTGGCTTTGGCCATGGTCAGGTAGTCTCAAAAAGATAACGGTGGATCGGCATTGGCTGAATGGCCAGCCGTGCCGGCGACGGTCAAACTAACGCGAATGCGGCTTCCAGCGTTCAAATAAGTCCTGCTGCGCGGCCGGTCGACTGTAGAAATACCCCTGCGCCAAATTGCAGCCATGCCGCAGCAGAAATGCAACCTGTTCAGCGGTTTCGACACCCTCGGCAATCACCGACAGATTCAGGCTCTTGCCGAGCTGGATGATGGCGATTGCAATCGCTTCATCATTCGGGTCGGTTGAAATGTCCTTGATGAACGAGCGATCGATCTTCAAAGTCTGCACCGGTAGCTGCTTCAGATAGGCCAGCGAGGAATAACCGGTGCCGAAATCGTCGATCGCGAGGCCGACCCCGATCGCATTGAGATCGTTGATGAAGGCAAACGCGTCGCCGGTATTCATGATCACCGATTCTGTCACCTCCAGCTGCAATCGCTGCGGTTCCAGTCCGGTTTCATCTAGGATCGACGATACGATCGCGACGATACTGCCACGCTCGAACTGTCGCACCGACAGATTGACGGCGATCTTTGGCACATACAGCCCAGCTTCCTGCCAGCGCACCATCTGTCGGCAAGATTCCCGGAGTACCCATTTGCCGAGCTGGTTGATAAAACCGCTCTCTTCCGCCAGTGGAATGAAGCGAACTGGCGGCACCAACCCCAGCTCCGGATGCTTCCAGCGCGCCAGCGCTTCGACGCCGATCAATTGGCCCGTTTCGATGTCGACCTGGGGCTGGTAATTCAGGAATATTTCGTCGTTGTCGATCGAACGACGCAGCATGCTCTCCAGCCGTAATTGGTCCGCGCCCTCGCCGGTCATCTCTTGCGAGAAGAAGCGATAAGCGTTGCGGCCACGGCCCTTGGCCTGGTACATCGCAACGTCCGCGTTGCGGATCAATACATTCAAATCGGCGCCGTCATTCGGAAACACGCTGATACCGATACTGCAGGTGAGGAACAGCTCGTGGCCAGCGATCACGAACGGCGTTTCGAACACTGACATCAGCTTCTCTGCGACCACGGTCGCGCCACGCGGACCGTCAATGTTCTCCAGTAACAGGATGAATTCATCGCCACCGAGCCGGGCCAGCGTATCGCCGTCGCGTACCTTGTGTACCAGCGCGGACGATACCTGTTTCAGCAATTCGTCGCCGACATGGTGACCGAGCGTATCGTTGACGTTCTTGAAGCGGTCGAGGTCGATAAACAGCACGGCCAACTGCAAATTGTCACGACCGGAGCGCAGGATTGCATGGGTCAGGCGGTCGTTGAACAACAGCCGATTCGGCAACTCGGTCAGCGGGTCGTGATGCGCCAAATGGTCGAGCTTTTGCTGCGACTCCTTGACCAAGGTGATATCGCTGAACACGCCGACGTAATGGGTGGACAGTCCTGCCGTATCGCGCACCACGTTGATGGTCAGGCAGCCGATGTACAGTTCGCCATTTTTACGCCGATTCCACATTTCACCGCGCCAGAATCCGGCGACCCGCACCTCGGCCCAAATGCCTTGGTAGAAAGAGGCATCCTGTCGCTCGGAGCCGAGCATTTCGGTGGTCTGACCGATCGCGTCCGCTAAGGAGTAGCCGGTAATCAAGGTAAACGCCGGATTGACGGTCACGATCCGACCATCGGGATCGGTCACGATCACGCCGTCGGCAATGTTGTCCAGCACCTTGGCTGCCAGCCGTAACTTTTCTTCGGCTTCCCTGCGTTCGCTGATATCGGTAAACACCCAGATGCTGGCCTGATTCGGCACCGCCGGATCGAACGCGCTGCCGCTCATCATGCA
This sequence comes from Pseudundibacterium arcticum, assembly GCF_042646465.1. NCBI lineage: Bacteria > Pseudomonadati > Pseudomonadota > Betaproteobacteria > Burkholderiales > Oxalobacteraceae > Pseudundibacterium > Pseudundibacterium arcticum. The sequence continues at coordinate 7,100 of NZ_JBHRTP010000043.1, read as the reverse complement.
CCAGAACAAGCTGCCATCGCGCCGCTTGAGCTGTATCTCTGCGCTGTAATTGTGACCGCTGCTGATCTGTGGATACGATTGAACGCCGATCTGATCGTAGACCTGGTTACTGGGGCAGATGATCGCTGTCGATTGCTTGTCCATCGCATTGGGTGAATACCCGAACAGGCTTTCGCACTGGCGGTTGACCGATACAATCATGTCTTTGCGTACGAACATGACGCCGACCAGCACATTGTCGAGAATGGCCTCTTGTTCGGTCAGCAGTCCCTGGATACGCACCTCGTTATGTTTGCGCGCGCTGATATCGACGATGATGCCGTCGATCCATTGTGCCCTTCCGTCACTATTGCATTGCGGTTGTCCGCTTTCCGAGACCCAGCGCTCGGCGCCATCCATATCGGCAATCCGGTATTCAATCGCATACGGTTCGCAGTCGCGGATTTTGCCGGCAATATGTTGCCTGACCCGGCGCCGGTCATCCGGATTGACCAGGTTTAGCCAGGTCTGCGCGCCGCTGCCGGTCATGAATGCAGTCGCCGGATACCCGCTGATCGCCGCCACGGTATTGCTGACAAACTCGACCACGCCATCCGGTCGATAACGAAATACGGCGCCAGGAACCTGGGTGACGATGGTGCGAAACCGCTCTTCGCGTTGCCGGACGTCGTCGAACAGCTGTTTGATCGAACCACGCATATGCTCAAACTGACCACCAAGATGGCCGAACTCATCGCTGCGCGGCAACGACAGCGGGGTGTCAAAGTCGCCCAGCGTGAGCCGATCGGAAAACCGCATCAGTTTGCGCAACGGTGCCATCAGCCGGACATTCAGCACCAGAATGATCAATAGCAGCGATATGCTGGACTGCACCGCCAACACCAGGATGTACGACAACTGCTTCTTGTGCAGTTCCTGTTGACTCTTGCCGTCGTCCATCTCGATTAACACGCGGCCAATATGCTCGCCGCGAAAGCTGATGTCGCGTTCGGCGCTATGGATTTTGCCAATTTGCGGCTTCGATGAACGCACGTCGACGAATGGCTCCTGGTTCTGGTGACCAATCCGGACCCGGAATACTTCACGGTCCCGCATCACCGAATCGACTAGCGCGCGGGCCGCTTCGGCATTCAGGGTCCACAGCGGTTCCCGAATACCGAGGGTCAAAATGTCGGCGTAACTGACAAGAGACTGCTGCAATGAGGCCTCGACCGTATCCCGTTCGCGCACACCAATCAACAGATAGCCGCCAATGAATGCGGGAATGATCAGGCCGCCCAGCACTACCAGCAGCAGAGCCCCATAGACGGACCGGAGCCGGTTATGCAGTTTTATGCGCATTCAGTGGGTACAGATCAGGAAATGAGGAATGTCGATCCATCGGCAGAATTTATTTTTGGAGAGAAAGATTATGCACCAAAGACCAGGGTCAATTGATCCAACCCGGAATAAATTCCCGACCTCGTCATGATCGCATCTAATTTTGACGGGCGGCAAATGAGATGGGCATTTCATTGCACGCCATAGCCTTTGGGGTACGAGAGAGTTTCAGAGTTTCGCCGGCCTGAAGGTGCGCATTGCGACGATACGAAGCGTCGCACTTTTCCTTCCACGCGACGTCCGCGTACGCGATCCGCCAGCACGATGGCATCGAAGTGGGCAAGCGTGGGGCATCGGCAAGCATTGATGCACCAGATAGGGTGTCGGATTAATATTGCAGAAAGGCAATTGATGCAGCCATTCGGTTGAACACCCGTCTGGCACCTCGTCGAGATGATTTACAACCGGAATCGGGACAAGTCGGAATAGTCAACTGGGGCGCAGATTCCATCAACTTATGTCAAATGCGTCGCTCAGCCAAACAATGTCGGCGATACTAGCGGTGGTGGCGAAATATCAACTATTGCGCCGAGGATAACCATCTGCGGTAATGCGTTGCCAGACCAGCTCTTTCTCTGGCTCGGTCATGAAAACCCAATGCGCAACTTCGGCCACCGTGCGGCCGCAGCCACGGCAGACATCATCAAAAGTGGTCGAACATACGGCAACGCAAGGCGTGTCGGGACGGGGTTTATCAGCCATTCTTGAACCTGTGTAATTTGTCGCCAGTGGCGCAGAAGCATTCAGTTTACTATCATCGGCGTGGTTGCTGCGAACACACCCGCCGGGCCGGCTGTAGCATCGGCCAGTTTCAATCACCATCGACTGCGCGACCGGCAGTGCCAGCATCCAATAACAATATCCCGATCACTCATGTCCACACAAAAATTTTCGATTCTGCGTCAGATCCCCGGCAGTGTCTGGGCGCTAGGCTTTGTCAGCTTGTTGATGGACGTATCGTCGGAACTGATCCACAGCCTGCTGCCGCTTTTTCTGGTCGGCTCGCTCGGCGCCAGCGTGTTTGTGGTCGGCATCATCGAAGGCGCCGCGGAAGCGACTGCATTGATCGTCAAAATATTTTCCGGGGCGCTCAGCGATTACCTCGGCAAACGCAAGATCCTGGCGGTGATCGGCTACAGTCTCGGTGCAGTCAGCAAACCGCTGTTTGCCATGGCCTCCGGCACTGGCTTGATTCTCGGCGCACGGCTGCTGGACCGGGTTGGCAAAGGCATTCGTGGTGCGCCACGGGACGCGTTGGTGGCGGATCTCTCGCCCCCGCATCTGCTCGGTGCCGCGTTCGGACTGCGGCAATCACTCGATACGGTAGGCGCCTTTCTCGGTCCTTTGCTGGCTGTGGTGCTGATGTTTTTATGGGCCGATAATTTCCGCGCGATCTTCTGGGTCGCCGTGATTCCAGGTGTCATGGCAGTCGTTGTGCTGCTGCTCGGGGTCCACGAACCGGAAATGCACCGAGGTGCCCGCCGCGGCAACCCGATCCAATGGGCTAACCTGAAGCGAATGGGCCACAGCTACTGGTGGGTGGTGGCCGTCGGCGCGATTTTCACGCTGGCGCGATTCAGCGAAGCATTTCTATTGCTGCGTGCGCAACAAGGCGGACTCTCGCTGGCCCTGATCCCGCTGGTCTTGGTCGCCATGAATCTGGTCTATTCGATGTCGGCTTACCCGTTTGGCAAGCTGGCCGATCGCGTCAGTCACACGGCACTGCTGGCAATCGGTTTGCTGGTGCTGATCGCCGCCGACCTGGTGCTGGCGAGCAGCAATGCGTGGCCGGTGGTAATCGCTGGCGTGGCGCTGTGGGGGCTGCACATGGGACTGACGCAGGGTTTGCTGGCCGCAATGGTGGCGGACACCGCGCCTAACGATCTACGCGGCACCGCATATGGCTTCTTCAACCTGGCCAGCGGACTGGCAATGCTGGTCGCGAGCCCACTAGCCGGCCTATTGTGGGACCGATTCGGCGCCGCGGTGACTTTTCTGGCAGGCGGTGCGTTTTGCAGTCTGGCTTTGCTTGCGCTGTGTTTCCGGGCGCTCCGGCAGCCAGGTGTTTAGCCATCCGCTCACGCCAGATCGGAAGCTGGCTTGACGCTGAGCGCCAACCGTTAACCGTTACTCGTCGCCCGGCAATTGCAACTTGTCCCAGCCGTCATGCCCGAGACGGCGCATGGTATCGATATTTTTGTCAAAAATATCGGCCGCGTCGGGAAACGCGTCGACCGCGCGCTCGATACTGTCCTCGCGCAATAGATGCAAGGTCGGATACGGCGAACGGTTGGTGTAGTTTTCGATGTCGTCCGGTCCGCTGTCGGCAAATTGATACTGCGGGTGAAAGCTGGCAATCTGGATTTCGCCGACCAGATCCAGTTCGTCCAACGCGGCGTCGGCCACGTCCAGAAATTCGTTGTAGTCAAGGAAATCGGTCAACACCTGCGGATGGATCAGCAAGGTGGTGTCGACCTCGTCCGGATTTGCCTCCGCCAATTGCTCCAGCGCGGCGATCAAATCCACCAACAATGCTTCTGGCGTGGTCGCGTTGCTGACCGTGTAGCGGATCTGGTTCTTGACATGGACCGCTTTGGCGAATGGACACAGATTCAAGCCGATGACTGCTTTTTCCAGCCATGTTTGGGTGTCGGCGACGACTCTATCGTTGGTTTCGATCACGGGGGTTTCCTGGTAAAAATTGGTGTCGCCGCATTGTCACATACTGTGCGCGATTGTCGCGCCTGCCTGCCGGCGAATGGCAACTCAACCTCAAAATTCATGGATTTAATGGGGGTATATCTGCAATCTCATTATTGTATTTACGGCGCAAGTCATACTCTTACGGAGTATAGCTCCACAAAACAAAAACGGCAGCAGGAATTCCTGCTGCCGCTCTGATGCCACCTGGCCGCCGCAGAATCGCGACAAGCTGAAGTCGGATCAGATTTCTTCGTATAACGGCAAGGTCAGGAATTCCGCGAAGTCCGCCGAGGTCGACATTTCTTCGAAAATCTGTGCCGCACGGTCATAGCTTGCGCCAGAACCGGCCAGTTCCTTTACCTTGGCCAGTTCTTGCGGAATCATCGCGCGCACCATGTCGGCAGTGATTTTTCTGCCGTCTTCCAACACGCCCTTGCTCGATCGGATCCATTGCCACACTTGGGACCGGCTGATTTCGGCGGTCGCGGCATCTTCCATCAGGTTATGAATCGGCACACAGCCATTGCCAGCCAGCCAGGCCCCGAGATAATGAATACCGACGTTGATGTTGTAACGCAGGCCGGCCTCGGTAATCGGTGTCTCCGGCTGGAAATTCAGCAAGTCTTTGGCGGTCACGTCAACGTCAGGACGCTGCTTGTCGATCTGGTTCGGTTTGTCGCCCAGTACTTTCGTGAACTCCGCCATCGACAGCTCGACCAGACCTGGATGCGCAACCCAGCCGCCGTCGTAACCATCGGTCGCATCGCGCGCCTTGTCGATGCGCACGCCGGCCATCGCCAGCTCGTTTTTCTCCGGGTCGTTCTTGATCGGGATCAGTGCCGCCATACCGCCGATCGCCGGCGCATTGCGCTTGTGGCAGGTCTGCAGCAACAGCAATGCGTAAGAACGCATGAACGGCGCAGTCATCGTGACCTTGGCGCGATCGGCCAGGCAGAAGTTTTTGTCGTTCTTGAACTTCTTGATGCAAGAGAAAATGTAATCCCAACGACCGGCATTCAGGCCCGACGAGTGTTCGCGCAATTCGTACAGGATCTCGTCCATTTCAAATGCCGCCAGAATGGTTTCAATTAGTACGGTGGCCTTGATCGTGCCTTGAGGCAGGCCGAGTTCGTTTTGTGTCATCACGAAGATATCGTTCCACAGGCGCGCTTCCAGATGCGATTCCATCTTCGGCAAATAGAAGTACGGGCCGGCACCGCGTGCCAGTTGCTCCTTGGCGTTATGGAACATGAACAGAGCGAAATCAAAAATACTGCCCGAGATGCGCTTGCCATCCACCAGGACATGTTTCTCATCCAGATGCCAGCCGCGAGGACGCACCACCAAGGTAGCGATCTTGTCGTTCAGTTTGTAGCTCTTGCCGTTCTGTTCGAGGCTGATGGTCTTGCGCACCGCATCGCGCATATTGATCTGGCCCGTCAACTGGTTGTCCCAGTTTGGCGTGTTTGAATCCTCGAAGTCGGTCATGTAGCTGTCGGCGCCGGAATTGAGCGCGTTAATGACCATTTTGCGCTCGACCGGCCCGGTGATTTCAACGCGACGGCATTGCAGTGCCTGCGGAATCGGTTCGATTTTCCAGTCGCCATTACGGATCTCCGCGGTTTCCGGCAGGAAGTCAGGTAGCTTGCCGGCATCGAGCTCCTTGGTGCGTGCCGCGCGCGCGGCCAGCAGTTCCTGCCGGCGCGGTTCGAAGGCACGGCTCAGTTTGGCCACCAGCGCCAATGCATCGGGTGTCAGGATTTGTTCGTAACCGGGCTTGATTTCACCCTTGATTTCCATGCCGGAAGGCAGCTGCAGTTGGGTCATTTTTCACTCCTGTTAATTGCTAAAATTATTACCAAAATTATTGCCAAAACTGATGGCGAAATAGAAAAACAAAGTGCTGCAAATTTCATGACCTGCACGGCGGCACCGGATAGGCGCCGCACCATCAGGCTCTACCACCTGTTTGTATGACAAGCTGCGGCGAAATTCAATCCGCTTTCAGAGAATGCGGTTTTGTGCGACAAATGCGACCACATCATTTAGTGTGCGGCCTTCTCCATGTGGGGTGACGCCTAGTTCTTCCAATGGCGCCCCGGTGCGATTGACCCAGAACGAGGTGTAACCGAACCAGGTCGCACAGCAGGCATCCCAGCAATTGCTCGAGACGAAAAGGATATTCTTGGCGGGCAGACCGAACACGTCAGGTCCTATTTGATACGCTTCCGGCGCAGTCTTGAATTTTTTCACGGAATCGACCGACAGAATATGATTGAATATCCCCTGCATTCCAGCCGCGTCGACCACACTGGTCAGCATCTGCGGATTACCGTTGGACAGTATCGCCAGCCTCAGGCCCATGACCTGCAGCTCGCGCAACACTGGCAGGTTTTCCGGAAACGAACACAACTTTGCGTATTGGCCCATCAGTGCATTTTGGGCATCGAGCGTCAGGTCCAACTTGAGTTTTTTGCACGCAAATACCAGCGCATCCTGGGTCACTTCCCAAAAAGGCTTGTACATGCTGCACAAGGTCCGCAAGCGACTATAGTCAATCTGAGTTTCTCGCCACAATTCGGCCAGCGTCGCACCATGTCCCGGAAATAATTTCTCTCCGAGCGTGCTGATCGAGTAGACATCGAACAGCGTGCCATAGGCGTCGAAGGCGATTGCTTGGATGGAAAAGGATTGAGGCATGGAGCGGCGTGGTGGCATTTGTCCGTATCTTAATACGGCGTGCAGTATATTCAATCCAAATAGGTGGAAACGGAAAATTTTATCACTTTATAATTTGATTTTTGTCACAACTGACTAGATTGCAGTAGAGCAAACACTCGGTAGAATAGTGCAATGGACCAATTCAAACAGATTTCGACATTCGTTGAGGTCGCCGCAAAGGGGAGCTTGTCGGCAGCCGCGCGGGCTGAAGGTGCGTAATCCAGCCAAACTGGACGCCTAATCCGCCGCAAACTGGACACGCGGTCCAGCGCAAACTGGACACGCATTCCACGCCA
>NZ_JBHRTP010000042.1:0-2337 GCF_042646465.1 Pseudundibacterium arcticum | reverse complement strand
TTTGCCATGCAACATTCTTTCATAAAAAATGTTGCACTTGGAATTCGAGCGCGCCCCTGATTTCATAAAAAACGGCGGGAGTATATTCATTTCGTTGCCGCATCCTGCTGTTTCAGCCGTGTTTTAGTTGGAGCGCACGCTCGTACAGCGCATTCTTTTTTTGCCCGGTGATCTGCGCCGCCAGTTGCGCCGCCTGCTTGACCGGGCACTCGGCCAGCAGGATGCGCAGCACCCGCTCGGCCTCGACCTGATCGGCGTCGACCGCGCTCGGTGCGCCCTCGACCAGCAGCACGAATTCGCCCTTTTGGCGGTGCGGATCGGCGGCCAGCCACGCGATCGCTTCCGACAGCGGGCAGCGATGGATTTCCTCGAACAGCTTGGTCAGTTCGCGCGCAAACACGATTTGCCGCTGCGGCTCGAATGCGGCAACCAGCGCCGCGGTGGTGTCGCCGATGCGATGCGGCGCCTCGTACAACACCAGCGTCGCCGCGACGCCGCGCACCGCCTGCAATGCGGCGTCGCGCTGCCCCGCCTTGGCCGGCAGGAAGCCGACAAAATAAAACCGCTCGTTCAGCAAGCCGCTGGCCGACAGCGCAGTGACCGCGGCCGATGCGCCCGGCAGCGGCATCACGCGTAGCCCGGCGGCGCGCACTGCATCCACGATCCGGGCACCGGGGTCGGATATGGCCGGGGTACCGGCATCCGATACCAGCGCGATCCGTTCCCCGGCTTGCAAGCGCGCGACCAATTTCTCGGCTACTTCGCGCTCGTTGTGTTCATGCGCCGCGATCAGCGGTTTCGACAGGCCGTAGCGCGTCATCAGCTGTGCGGTATTGCGCGTGTCCTCGCAGGCGACCGCGTCGGCCAGCGCCAGCACATGCAAGGCGCGCAGGCTGATGTCGCAGACATTTCCGATGGGGGTGGCCACCACATATAATGTGGCCACGGGATAAGTCTGCAGCGCCACCTCGTGCAGGATCGGCAGGCTGGCGAGCGGATGGTGATTCGACGGTGTCATGGGGAGCGGGGAATTGGGCAAATGGATCAAGACAGCGTTGGGCTGCGGTGTGCTATACGGCGTGCTGAGCGGATTGTGCGCGCCTGCGCTGGCAAATACAACCGCGACCATCGCGCAGGCTCAGGCCGCCGGCAATTCGCCCGGTCGCAGCCAGTCCACCGGACTCCACCAGACGGCGCCGTCGACAGTGCCGACCACGCCGGCAGTGCCGCTAGTACCGGTAGTCCGCATGGCGCTGCTGCTGCCGCTCGATTCGGCCGCGCTGGGCCGGGCCGCCGAGGCGGTGCGGGCCGGCTTCATGGCCGCCTACGAGCGCGACAAGGATGGCGTCATCGTGACGCTGATCGAAACCGATGATTCGGTGCAACAGACGCTGTCCGGCTACAAGGATGCGGTCGGCAATCAGGACCTGGTGGTCGGACCGTTGTCGCGCGCCGGGGTCAGCGCGATCGCCCAGAGCGGCGCGGTGCGGATCCCGACCATCGCGCTGAACCAGGCGGAAACGGCGGGCGCCGAGGCGTTGGCGCCATCCGCCCTGCCGCGCAACCTGTTGCTGATGGGCCTGTCGCTCGATGACGAAGCCAGGCAGGTGGCAGACTGGGCCAGCGCCGGTCAGACTGAGCGCCGCGCCCTCATCGTATCGACCAATGCCGCGTGGCAGCGCCGCGCCGCCAAGGCCTTCGGCGCGCAATGGCAGCGACGGGGCTTGCATGCGCAGTCGATGGTGCTGGGGTTTGCCAGCGGTTTCCTCGATGGCAACGGGCTCGATCAATTGAGGCATCGCATCCAGAATGAAAAACCGGCCCTGCTGTTCGTCGCGCTCGACGCCGAGCAGACCCGCCAGTTGCGCGAAGCGGTCGGCCAGGATGTCGTCATGTACGGCACCTCGCAGCTCAATCCGTATGCACTCCCGGACTGGGACACGGCCGAGCGGCTGCCGCAACTGGAGCAGGTGCATCTGCTCGACCTGCCGTGGCAACTGCAGGCCGACCACAGCGCGGTGATGGCCTATCCGCGCACCACGCTGCCGGCCGATCAGCGTCGCAGCGTCGACCTGGAACGGCTGTATGCGCTCGGGATCGACGCCTACCGTGTCGCGCGCGAGATCGCGGCCCGGCATGCGCACTTCGAGATCGATGGCGTGACCGGCAAGTTGCGGGTCGATTTCGGCGCCGGCGCGACCCGCTTCGAACGGATCGAGCAGACTGCGATCTATCAGGACGGCGCCGTGGTACCCGACTTCGCCGCGCAATGACAGGGGTGTGCTAGTGTAGTGTTGCATTCTTGATGCTTCGTATTGAAATTCCGCACTTGAAAGG
>NZ_JBHRTP010000041.1:81705-117401 GCF_042646465.1 Pseudundibacterium arcticum | reverse complement strand
TTTGCCATGCAACATTCTTTCATAAAAAATGTTGCACTTGGAATTCGAGCGCGCCCGGGCTTGAATATACAGGTGGCAGTATAAATTACGGCCGCCGCCGGTTCGTTCCCAGTCTATTACCCGTTTGTTACCCGCTTATTACGCGCTTGTTACCCGCTTAGTATCGATTACAGATAGCTTTCCGCCAGCCGGACCCAGTAGGTGGCGCCGATCGGCAGCAGATCGTCGTTGAAATCATAGCTCGGGTTGTGCAGATTGCATGGCCCCAGGCCGTGACCGAATGCGCGGTGCTGGCCCTCGCCGTTACCGATGAACACATAACAACCGGGCTTGTCCTGCAGCATGAAGGCGAAATCCTCGGCGCCCATGGTCGGTTCGACCGTGGCGTCGACATGGTCGTGGCCGACCACCGCCTGCATCACTTCGACCGCGAACGCGGTTTCCTTCGGATGGTTGATCAGCGGCGGGTAATTGCGGTGGAAGCTGAAATCGAGTTCGGCGCCGAACGCGGCTGCGGTGTGCTGGGCAATCTCGCGCATGCGCTGTTCGATCATGTCCAGCACCGGCACGCTGAAGGTGCGCACGGTGCCGATCAGGCTGGCGTCGTCCGGGATCACATTGGTGGCGCTGCCGGCGTGGATCTGGGTCACCGACAGCACGGCGGCATCGTTCGGATTGGTGTTGCGCGACACGATGGTTTGCCAGCTTTGCGCGATCTGGACCGCCACCATGATCGGGTCGATGCCCTTGTAGGGCTGCGCCGCGTGCGCGCCCTTGCCCCTGACGATCACTTCAAACTCATTGCTCGATGCCATCATCGGTCCCGGCGTCACGCCGAAGCTGCCAACCGCCACGCCGGGCCAGTTGTGCATGCCGAACACCGCTTCCATCGGGCATTGCGTGAACAGACCGTCGTCGATCATCTTTTTCGCGCCGCCGCCGCCTTCTTCCGCCGGCTGGAAAATGACATACACCGTGCCGTCGAAGCTGCCATGCTGGGCCAGATGGTGCGCGGCGCCGAGCAGCATCGCGGTGTGGCCGTCGTGCCCGCAGGCGTGCATCTTGCCGGCGTGTTGCGACGCGTGTGCGAAGGTGTTGAGCTCCTGCATCGGCAACGCATCCATGTCGGCCCGCAAGCCGATCGCGCGCGCACTGCTGCCTTTCTTGATGATGCCGACCACGCCGGTGACGCCCATCCCGCGCAGGATCGGAATGCCCCACTCGGTCAATTTCTTGGCGACCACCTCGGCGGTGCGCTGTTCTTCAAAACACAGTTCCGGATGGGCGTGGATGTCGCGCCGGATTTGCTGCAATTCGGACTGGAAGGCGATGATGGGGTCGATCAGTTTCATGCTGTGCTCCGGATATTCTTGTTGCGCGCTGCGTCGTATCGCGCGGCGCGCTCTGGTTTACACTGTGGGGGGCGATGGCCGTAACCGATTCTCTATATTACGCCAAGGACACCGCGCTGTGCACCGGGATCGGCTGCGCGGTGTGGGCTGGTACAAAATACTCCTCCGATTGATGCCATATTCCGCAAATAAGATGCCGGGATTAACAATATACTCTCTGGAAAACACATGACGATTTCACAAGTGCGCGCGGTCTGTCCGCATGATTGCCCCGATACCTGCGCCTTGCTGGTGACCGTCGAGGATGGCGTCGCGACCGCGGTGCGCGGCGACCCGGAGCACCCGACCACGGCCGGCGTATTGTGCACCAAGGTGTCGCGCTATACCGAACGCACCTACCACCAGGACCGGCTGCTGTATCCGATGAAGCGCGTCGGCAAGAAAGGCGAGGGCAAATTTGCCCGCATCAGCTGGGATGAAGCGCTCGACACGATTGCGGCGCGGCTGACAAGCGCGGCGGCGCACGATCCGCAGTCGGTGCTGCCCTACAGCTATGCCGGCACCATGGGTCTGGTGCAGGGCGAATCGATGGCGGCGCGCTTCTTCAACAAGTTCGGCGCGTCGCTGCTGGATCGCACCATCTGCGCCGCGGCAGGCGGTGTCGGTTACAAGTACACGCTGGGCGCGCGCATCGGAACCGACATCGAACAGTTTCAAAATAGCAAACTGATCCTGATCTGGGGCGGCAACCCGATTGCCTCGAATCTGCACTTCTGGATGCGGGCGCAAGAGGCCAAGCGGCGCGGCGCCACCCTGATTGCGATCGACCCGTATCGCTCGCTGACCGCCGAAAAATGCCACCAGCATATCGCGCTGCTGCCCGGCACCGACGCCGCGCTGGCACTGGGCATGATGCATGTGCTGATCGCCGAGGATTTGCTGGATCACGATTACATCGCCCGCCACACGCTCGGCTTCGAGCAGTTGAAGCAGCGCGTCAGCGAATGGACGCCCGAGCGCACCGCGACCACCTGCGGCCTGGCGGTCGAACAGGTGCTGCAACTGGCACGGCTGTACGGCGAGTCGGCGCAGCGCGGCGAGCCGGTCGCGATCCGCCTGAACTACGGCATGCAGCGCGTGCGCGGCGGCGGCATGGCAGTGCGCAATATCGCCTGTTTGCCGGCGCTGATCGGGGCCTGGCGCCACGCGGCAGGCGGCATCCAGCTGTCGCTGTCGGACAGTTTTCCCAAAAATCACGCTGCGCTGCAGCGACCGGATCTGCTGCCGACCGCAACACCGCGCACCATCAACATGAGCACCATCGGCGACGACCTGCTGCGCGATGCATCGCCCGAGTTCGGGCCGAAGATCGACACCGTGATCGTGTACAACTCGAACCCGGTCGCGGTCGCACCGGAATCGCCGAAAGTGGCGCAGGGCTTTGCACGCGAAGACTTGTTTACGGTGGTGCTGGAGCATTTCCAGACCGACACCGCAGACTATGCTGACATCGTGCTGCCGGCCACCACCCAGCTGGAGCACGTCGACATCCATTCGACCTATGGCCACCTGTACATGATGGCGAATAACGCCGCGATCGCGCCGCTGGGCGAGGCCAAGCCGAATACCGAAATTTTCCGTTTGCTGGCGGCGCGCATGGGGTACGACGAAGCCTGCTTCAAGGAGAGCGACGACCAGATCGCGGCGCAGGCGTTCGACCGGCGCGATCAAAAGGCGGTGCATTTCGACTGGGACAGCCTGAAACAGAAAGGTTGGCAAAAACTCAATCTGCCGGATGCACCGTTCGCCGACGGCGGTTTTCCGACGCCGTCGGGCAAATGCGAGTTTTACTGCGCCCGCATGCAAGACGATGGCCTCGATCCGCTGCCGACCTATATCGCGCCTTACGAATCGGTGGCCAGCAATCCGGCGCTGGCAAAACAATATCCGCTGGCGATGATTTCGCCGCCGGCGCGCAACTTCCTCAATTCGAGCTTCGTCAATGTGCAGAGCCTGCGCGACACCGAAGGCGAGCCACATCTGGACATGCATCCGCAGGACGCCGCCGCACGCGGCATCAGCGCCGGCGACCGGGCCCGGATCTACAACCGGCGCGGCGCATTCAGCGCCAAGGTGCGCGTCACCGACAAGGCGCGACCCGGTCTGGTGGTCGGGCTGTCGGTCTGGTGGAAAAAGCTGGCCACGGATGGCAAGAATGCCAATGAAGTGACCGGGCAGCGGCTGACCGATATGGGCGGCGGACCGACCTTCTACGATGTACTGGTGCAGGTCGAAAAATTAAATTGATTCCATTGCTAGAGCAAACGTGCACTGTGTGGTCGGCTTTGGCCTTACTAAATACAGTAAGGTCTTCGCGCCGCCGCCGCGCTCACCGTTGATTTGGAAACGGGAAAAATGAACTAAGGCGGCACGAGCAAGTCTTAAAGAGCAGCATGTGTACGGAGAGCAATATACGGAGAAATACGGACCTGCGGCGCAACTGCAATGTGCGCGACAGAGCAATAACAACAGCGCAATAACAACAACATCACAGCGCCCCCTGTCCGGGTCCGCAAGCGGTTGGCAGAACCCGGAGCATCAAATACTCGTATTTTACGTGTCTATTCCCGCAAATAAATTGAGGGGAGATATCGCACACTCTCTTTGGTATTGTGCAGTAGGTGCCCGGCGGGTGTGGCTTGGCGCCTTGAGTTTGACGGAACAGTTGACGGATAGCGGGCGGGACACAATGAAGCATGCAATCAGGATTCGGAACGGCGTCGCGGCCAGCGTGCTGACAGTGCTGCTCGGCGGCGCCACCGCGCTAGTGGCCGGTTGCTCTGGCCTCGGTTACTACGCGCAGGCGGCGCAGGGGCAGATGTCGTTGCTGTCAGAGGCGCGTCCGATCGACGACTGGCTGGCCGACGCCAGCGTCGATGCCAAACTCAAAACCAGGCTGGCCCATGTCAAGGAGATCCGCCAATACGCGGCGCGGGAACTGGGCCTGCCGGACAATGGCAGCTACAAGAACTACGCCGATCTGAAGCGTCAGTTCGTGCTGTGGAACGTGGTGGCGACGCCGCCGCTGTCGTTGCGGCCGACGCAATGGTGCTTCCCGGTCGCCGGCTGCGTCAGCTACCGCGGCTATTACAGCAAGGACCAGGCGCAGGCGGCGGCGACCGCATTGCGCGATGCGGGCGAGGACGTGGAACTGGCAGGCGTGCCGGCCTATTCGACCCTGGGCTGGTTCAACGATCCGGTAATGTCGACCTTCATTCAATACCCGGATGCCGAACTGGCACGGCTGATTTTCCATGAACTGGCGCATCAGGTCGTGTATGCGAAGGGCGACTCCCAGTTCAATGAGTCGTTCGCCACTGCAGTCGAGGAAGTCGGCGTCGAGCGCTGGCTGGAAGCGCACGGCGACGCCAAGATGCGCACCGCTTATGCCGAACACGAAGCACGCAAGAGCGATTTCCTGGCACTGCTGCAGAAGGCACGCGCCGCCGCGCTGATTAACTATGCGAGCGATGCCAGCGACCAGCAAAAGCTGGAACAGAAAAAGCGCATCTTCGCCACGCTGCAGGACGATTACCAGTTGCAGAAGCAGAAGTGGGGTGGTTATGCCGGTTACGATCGCTGGTTCAGTCAGCCGCTGAACAATGCGCATCTGGCCGCGGTGGCGACCTATCACGACTTCGTGCCCGGCTTCAAGGCGCTGCTGAACCAGCAAAAAAAAAATTTCGGCAAGTTCTATGCGGCGGTCAAGCAACTGGCCGAGCTCGACAAATCGACCCGCCAGCAGCGCCTGATCCAACTCGGCCAGAGCGCGCCGATGATGGCCGGCGTGACGACTAACAAGGCGGCGCTGACGGCACAGCCGTAACGCAGCGCGCCGCCTCCATAACGCAGCGCGCCGCCTCCATAACGCAGCGCGCCGGCGCCATGCCGAGGCGGCGGCGCTGACAGCCGGGCGGCGGCTCGCTACAATGCGTCGATGAGCTTCGACGTCGATCTGCATCGCCACACTCTCCAACTCGCCGACCGCATGGTCAACGGCCGTGCGCTCGAATTGAGCGTGGTCGACGCCGGTCCCGGTCCCGAATACGGCGATAAACATGCGGCGCCGACCATGGTGCTGATCCATGGTTTCGGTGGCCGCGCCGCGTATTGGGAATACCAGCTCGAGCAATTCCAGAGCGACTACCGCGTGATCGCGCTCGATTTGCGCGGCCACGGCTACAGCGATGCGCCGACCGAAGCCGACGGCGCGCGTTACGACGTGCCGGAACTGGTGGCCGATATCGCGTCCGCACTGGCGGCCTTGCAGGTGCCGCAGCGCTTCATCCTGGTCTGCCATTCCTTCGGCGGTGCACTGGCCGCCGACTTCATGCGTCAGCATCCGCAGCGCGTGTCGGCGCTGGTGATCATCGCATCGGCGGTGCGCTTCCGGTTGCGGCTGGCCGGACGCTTGTTGCTGCGGGTGCCGCCGGCGATTCTGCACGGCTTGTTCGGCCTGCTGCCGCGCCTCGGGGTCGATGCCGCACGGGTCTATCCACCGGCCCACGTGGTCTATCTGCAAAACCGCAACGCACTGATGCCATGGGACGGCGCCGAAGCTCTGCGCGCGATCCGCACGCCGACCCTGGTGATCCTGGGCCAGCGCGACATCCTGTTTGACGCCAGCTCGTACCAGGACGTGGCCAGGCTGATTCCGGGCGCCGAGCAGGTCGTGATCCCGGTGTCGGCGCATCAGGTGATGATCGAGCGCCCCGATGCGGTCAACCGCGCGATCGAGCGCTTCCTGCAGGCGCAAGTCGATCCGGTCGCCTTGCTGGAACAGCGCGCCGCGCAAAAGCTGCAGCGGCGCGCCCAGCGCAAGCGGCTGGAAGCCGAGCGCCCCTGGCTCAAGTCCTACGATGCGCGCACGCCGTACCAGATCAAGCCACCGCAGTTGCCGCTGCCACGCCTGCTGGAGGCGACTGCCAGGCGCTATGCGCACACTGCGGCGATTCAGTATCTGGGGCGCAAGCTGAGCTGGCGCGAGCTCGACCGTCTCGCCAACCGCTTTGCGCACGGCCTGATCGTGCGCCGCATCCGACCCGGCGAGCGGGTGATGCTGGCGCTGCCGAATACGCCGCAATGGCTGATCGCCTATTTCGGCGTGCTCAGGGCCGGCGCAGTGGCGGTCCTATGCGACTCCAGCAGCGCTGCCGATACCCTGCTGCAGCGCATCGCACAGTCCCGCAGCGTGCTGCTGGTCACCACCTCGAACCGCTACGACGAACTGCGCGACCTGCTGCAATCGGACCCGCGCGCGTGCGACTTGCGGCGCGTCGTGTTTGCATCGCTGATCGATTATCTGGGCTGGCGCGAAAAGCTGAAATTCGCCGTCTTGCGTCACGTTCAGGAGGGGCACTGGCTGCCGTGGTTCCGGCGGGATCGCCAGCACCGCAAGCAGGAACGGCGCTTTTCCAAGTTCGGCGATGTGCTGGTGCGCGGCCGGCAGCTTGCGCCCGCGCTGCCGCGCGCGATCGGGATGGACGACGTTGCGGTGATCGCCTACACCCATGGCAGCACCGGTGCGCCGTTAGCGGTGCCGCTGACGCATCGCAATCTGGCGTCGAACGCGTTGCAGCTGCGGCACTGGCTGCCGGAGTCGCGTCCCGGCGACGAACGCTTCCTGGCGCAGCAAGCATTGTCCAGCGCCTACGGCCTGACCGCGTTGCTGCATCTGGGCGTGTATCTGGGCGCAACGCTGATCCTGCTGCCGGGCGACGAGCTGAGCCAGCTGCTGCAAACCGTCAAGAAATTGCGCCCGACCTTCTTCCCGACCACGCCGCGCCTGGTGCGGCAACTGGCGCATACGGCCGGCGTGCGGCGCTACGGGCTGGCCTCGATCCGGGTCTGCGCGGTCAGCGGCTCGCCGCTGCCGCAGGAAATCCGCGAAGAATTCGAAAAGCTGACGCGCGGTCGCCTGATCCAAGCCTATGGCCTGACCGAGGCGTCGCCGGCCGCGATCGCGATGCCGCTGGCGGCCCGGCCCCGCTCCGGCGTGGTGGGGCTGCCGCTGCCGGATACCGAGGTCAAGATTGTCGACCTCGACAGCGGCGACAGCGCCGCGACCGATATGCCGGGTGAATTGTGGTTGCGCGGGCCACAGGTGTTCGGCGGCTACGACGGCGCTGACCAGCGCGGTGCGCAGGCCAGCGCGCAACGGCTGCAGGACGGCTGGCTGGCAACGGGCGACATCGCCAGCCTCGACGAGGATGGCTACGTCACGCTGATCGACCGCAAGGTCCACATGCTGATACGCGGCGGCGAGCGGGTGTACCCGCGCCAAGTCGAGGAAGTGCTGTTCGAGCATCCGGCGGTGGCCTTGGTACAGGTCCAGCCGGAACCGGATGAAGAGGGCGTGGTGCATCTGCGGGCGCGCGTTATGCTGCATCGCAACATGAAAGCCACGATAGAAGAGTTGTTCACATATTGCTCAAAACGCTTGCAAGCGGCTGCCCTGCCCGATAGTATCGAGATTGAAGAAAAAAATACAACCGTGCTATTTTGATGCAAGGGGCGCATCGACCTATTCAGTCGATCCGACTCCGAGACCGGCCAGTGACTTAGGCAGTGACGAGCGGCGGGCAGTCAAGAGTCAAGGCAACGGCATCTGATAATCAAGACAATCACGACAATCAAGAACCAGGGGTGGAGCATGGATAAAATTTGGCTGAAGTCATACCCGGAAGGCGTACCCGCAGAAATCGATTACACGCAATACCGCTCGCTAGTGCATTTGATGGAAGAGTCGTTCCGCAAGTTCGCCGCACGCAATGCGTACGTCTGCATGGACAAGTACCTGACCTATGCGGAAGTCGATGCGCTGTCGCAGAAAATGGCCGCCTGGCTGCAAGGCCGGGGCATGCAGAAGGGCGCACGGGTGGCCATCATGCTGCCCAATGTGCTGCAAAATCCGGTCTGCACCGCCGCCATCCTGCGCGCCGGTTACACCGTGGTCAATGTCAATCCGCTGTACACCCCGCGTGAACTGGAGCACCAGCTCAACGATTCCGGCGCCGAAGCGATCATCATCCTCGAAAATTTTGCCACCACGCTGCAGCAGGTCGTCGGTCGCACCAGCATCAAGCACATCGTGGTCGCCAGCATGGGCGATCTGCTCGGCACGCTGAAAGGCACGATCGTCAATTTCGTGGTGCGCAATATCAAGAAAATGGTGCCGGCCTATACGCTGCCGGGCGCGATCCGCTTCAACCGGATGCTGTCGGAGGGCGCCGGCATGACCTTCAAGCCGGTCACGCTGACGCACGACGACCTCGCTTTCCTGCAATACACCGGTGGCACCACCGGCGTGTCGAAGGGCGCGGCACTGTCGCATCGCAACGTGATCGCCAACGTGCTGCAGAACGATGCCTGGCTGCAGCCGGTGATCCAGCGCGAGCCGAAGGTGGAACAACTGGTCATCGTTTGCGCGCTGCCGCTGTACCACATCTTCGCACTGACCGCCTGCAGCCTGCTGGGCACCCGCGTCGGCGCGATGAACATCCTGATTCCGAATCCGCGCGACATTCCCGGCTTCGTCAAGGAGCTGGGCAAGTACAAATTCAGTATGCTGCCGGCCGTCAATACGCTGTACAACGCGCTATTGAATAACCCTGATTTCGCCAAGCTCGATTTCTCCGGGCTCAAGGCCTGCAATGCCGGCGGCATGGCGGCGCAGAAGGCGGTGGCCGACCAATGGATCAAGGTCACCGGCTGCCCGATCATCGAAGGTTACGGCCTGTCCGAGACTTCGCCCACGGCGACCTGCAATCCGGCGACTGCGACCGGATTCAGCGGCACCATCGGGATCCCGCTGCCGTCCACCGAAGTCATGATTCTGGACGACGATGGCAATCCGGTGCCGCTCGGCCAATCCGGTGAAATCGCGATCCGCGGCCCGCAGGTGATGGCCGGTTACTGGAATCGTCCTGAGGAAACAGCGCAGGTGATGACCGCCGACGGCTTCTTTAAATCCGGCGACATCGGCGTAATGGACGAGCGCGGCTTTATCAAGATCGTCGACCGCAAGAAAGACATGATCCTGGTGTCCGGCTTCAACGTCTATCCGAACGAAGTCGAAGGGGTGGTCGCGATGCATCCTGGCGTACTGGAATGCGCCTGCGTCAGCGTGCCGGACGAGCATTCGGGCGAGGCGGTCAAGCTGTTTGTGGTGCGCAAGGATCCAGCGCTGAGCGCTGAAGACCTGATGAGTTTCTGCAAGGAAAAGCTGACCGGTTACAAGCGGCCGAAGTACATCGAGTTCCGTGCCGATCTGCCGAAAACCAACGTCGGCAAGATCCTGCGGCGCGAATTGCGCGACGAGAAAAAGGCCGCGTGAAGCCGATTTCTCCCTCCCCTTCAAGGGGAGGGCTGGGGTGGGGATGGGCCAGGCAATTGCATGCAGACGGATAGCTCTATCGTGCACCCTCTTGCGTCGGCCAACACCGCCTCTGGGCGGTTTTTATTTGGCCTGTGCCTCCGCGGTGCGCGTCTCGCCCAACCGCGCCCGATACATGCCCGCAATCAGATCGGTCTGCGTGACAATGCCGACCAGGCGCTTTTCGGCATCGAGCACCGGCACATGATGCCGTCCGGAAGCGGACAGCAGCGGCACCAGTTCCACGATGTGCATGGACGCGAGCACGCTGCGGACCGAGCTGCTCATGATCTGACCGACGACTTCCGGCTTGTCCGAATGGGTGTGGCCGATGCGGCGGATGAAGCCGCGCAGCTTGGCGTCGAAGCTTTGGTGCAGATCCAGCTCTGCATGTTCCATGAAATCGGTCTGGGTCACGATCCCGATTACCCGGCGCGCGCGGTTGATGACCGGTAGCGCCTTGATGCGGTGCTCACGCAGCAGCCGCCACGCATCTTCCAGCGTGGTGCCGAACTCGACCGTGACGACATCGCGCGACATGATGTCGGCACAGCTGATCTCGCCGAAGCGGCGCCGGTAGGCGTGCATCTCGGTCTGCAGCAACAGGCTTTCCAGATCGTCGCGGCTGATGTCCAGCACCTGGTTGTACTGTTTCAGCACATCGTCCAGATCGGCCGGCGTGAAGCCGAGGCGGTCGGCCGCCGGCGCGTCGGCGGTGCCATGCGTCCTGGCGTGCTCCAGCCGGGTCGGGTGCGGATAGCGCCGGCGCGTCGCATTGTTGAATAGCAGCGCCACCAGCAGCAGCAAGGCCGAGTTCAGCAACACCGGCAACAGCACGAAGCGGTAGCCTTGCGCCAGGATCGCCGGCCCGCCCAGCACTGCAGTCAGCGCCACCGCGCCGCTGGGCGGATGCAGGCAGCGCAGCGCAAACATCGCGCCGATCGCAGCGGCAACCGCCACCGCAGCGGCCAAGGTCGGATCGGTAATCCACAGCGCACAGCTCACGCCGATCAGCGCCGACACCACATTGCCGCCGATGATGGACCACGGCTGCGCCAGCGGGCTGGCCGGCACCCCGAACAGTAAAACGGCCGATGCACCCATCGGCGCAATCAGCAACGGTAGTCCGGAATTGGACCCCAGGCTGAGGCGGGTCGCAACGCCCGTCAGCAAGATGCCGAGCAAAGCGCCGCAGCACGCCCGCAGCCGCTCGACCGGGTTGACCCGGACCGCACCGGGCACGAATCCCTGCAACCATTGTAAAAACGGGTTCACGCGATGCCACTCCTTAGTCAGATCGATTAGTCAGATCGATTGGTCAGATTGATGTAATTCATGCAAGCGGGCAAGTTTACCCTACCAGCCGCCCGATGACTTGCGGGAGACGCGGACCAATTGCCGGCTACCAGCTCAATATCGTGCGTTGGCGTAAAATTCCACGGGGGCATCCTCGATCGCGCAATGCTGTTGCAGGCGCTGGGGTGCCGAACGGGTTGCGGTAGTCGACGATCTGGAACGGCGCCGGCTGGTCGGCCTGATCTCGCGCAGCGATCTGATCAAGACCTCGCCGCGCTTTTTCGAAGAAGAGCATCCGCGTGAAAAATTCATGCACTGGATGAGGCGCAGCGGCGGAAAGGCCTGAAGCCAGCGCCGCCCAGATTTGCATTACAATAGCCGGGATTTTCTGTCATTGGGGAGTAGTCTCCTGCGTCGTTGCAGGGAATGCGTCAACATACTTGGCTGTTGCCATGGCGTATTCGACCCTCGGGTTTGGCGAGACCTTTGACACGTGTACTGCCGTTTCCAGGGATTGGGCGGGTGGTAGGCGTGTCATTGGTTCCTGTTTCGCCCGATCCGCCTGATGACCATGGAAGCCTTCCTCGTATCTGCGCTAGCCGTCACGGTCGGCGAAATCGGCGACAAAACCCAACTGCTGGCACTGCTGCTGGCGGCCCGCTTCAAGCGGCCGCTGCCGATCATCGTCGGTATTCTGGCGGCGACCTTGCTCAACCATTCGCTGGCCGGTCTGCTCGGCGAATGGATCCGTACCGCGCTCAGCCCCGCTACCCTGCGCTGGATCCTCGGCATCTCGTTCCTGCTGATCGCGGCGTGGGCGCTGAAGCCCGACGAGATCGACGAGGAAGCGAAGGAGCGCGGCCACTACGGCGTATTCGCGATTACCTGCATCACCTTCTTTCTGGCCGAGATGGGCGACAAGACGCAGCTGGCGACGATCGCGCTGGCGGCGAAATATCCGGATCTGTTGCAGGTGGTGGCCGGGACTACGCTCGGCATGATGATCGCCGACGTGCCGGCGGTGATCCTGGGCAAGGTGGCGTCGCCGCAATTTCCGTTCAAGCTGGTGCGGTTTATCTCGGCCGGGATTTTTGCGGTGCTGGGGCTGGCGGTGTTGCTGGGGTTTGGGGCGTTGTTGTAATCGTTGTTATAACGTTGCAGTAATCGTGGTTATAAATTTGCGCCGCAGCGCTGAATCGCTCACCAAATCGTAACAATTGTGGGACTGTCAGATATCAGGCAACGCTCCATAAACTTGGTCGTCCCAGCGAAAGGTGGAGCAGGGAATTCGGACAGCACGCTGTCCGCCTGTGCAACGGTCTGCGCTTGCAAGCGCAGATGCGACCTGCAAGGGGGGACCCAGTGGCGTACGTTGTGCACCGTGATGTCGGCTAGGTGGTTACACGAGAGTCAGTTGAGTTGGAATAGCGCTCGGGTGATGCGACGAAAGACGCTGGGTCCCAGCGTTCGCTGGGACGACGATGACGGAGTCTGCCAATCTGTTCGATCGGCAGTGTTTTTGCAGGAGTATCTGTCAAAAAACGCCCAAAGCCCATGTATTCATTGCGCGCAATAAAAATACTGACGCCAGTATATTTCATTCCCGCAAACGCCCCTCAGCCCCATGCCCACCGTCTGCCGCCTGATGCACCAGCGCGCCGAGCCGCCGCACCGCGGTCTCGATCTCGGCGCTCCAGGCATTGCCGCAATTGAGGCGGAGGTGATGATCGAACTTGCCCGACGCCGAGAACAGCGGGCCCGGCATGAACGCGATGCCGTTCTGGATCGCGCTGTGATGCAGCGCCAGCGCGTCGACCTGCGGCGGCAGCTCGACCCACAGCACGAAGCCGCCCTGCGGTTCCGAGATCACGCATTGCGACGGGAACGCCTCGGCGATCACGTCCGACATGTGGGCGATCCGCTGCGCCAGTGTGCGCCGCATCTTGCGCACCTGATTGTCGTAACTGCGCCCGCTCAGGAATTCGCCCAACACCGCCTGGAAGAAATGGCTGGTGGCGCCGCTCGATACCATTTTCAGAAACGCCACCTGCTGCGCATAGCGTCCCGCCACCGCATAGCCAACCCGCGCCGCCGGGCTGACTGCTTTCGAAAACGATGAGCAGAGCAGCACATTGCCGCTGGTGTCGTAGGCCTTGACCGGCCACGGTCGCTCGCTGCGAAAACACAGGTCGCCGTACACGTCGTCCTCGATCAGCGGCACCTTGTGCTGCGCCAGCAGCGCGGCCAGGCGCTTCTTGTTGGCTTCCGGCATGACGCAGCCGAGCGGGTTATTCGCATTCGGGATGAACAGGCAGGCCTGTACCAAACCCTCACTCAGCGCCAGTTCCAGCGCGTCGAGCGAGACGCCGGTGGCCGGGTGGGTCGGGATCTCGAGCGCCTTCATGCCCAGGCTCTCGATCAGTTGCAGCAGCACGAAATAGGTGGCCGACTCGATCGCGATGGTGTCGCCCGCCTTGGCCACCGCGCGCAGGCACAGGCTGATCGCTTCGGTACAGGAGCTGGTGACCACGATTTCGGCCGGATCGAGCTTGCCCCAGTCCAGCGCGCGGCGCACGACCTGGCGCTCGAAGTTAGGTTCATTGGTAATGAAGCAGTTGACGCTGGCCAGCAGCGATGGATCGTGCCGCCCGACCGAACCGACCAGTTGCTGGATCCGTTTGGTCGGCAGCAGCTCGTCCGGCGGCCAGGCCGAGCCGAGCTGAATCACGCCCGGCGTCTCGTTGGCCTGCAGAATGCGCATCAGCAGGTTGTTGATGCCGACATAGGCCGGCGCCTTCAGGCTTTCCGCTGCCACCGTCACGCTCGCGAGGACCAGATTGCGCGCGCGGTGCCGCACATAGAATCCGGCCTGCGGCCTGACATCGAGCAAGCCGCGGTCTTCCAGCAGGCGCAGCGCCTGCATCACGGTGCTGATCGACAGCCGTTTTTGTTGCGCCAGATGGCGGATCGACGGCAAGCGGTCGCCCGGCGCAAAGACGCGGCTGGCGATCAGCGCGCCGAGCTCGTCGGCCAGATGTTCATACAGGTTGATGGGGCTGGACATGGTGTCATTCTGCCGCGGTCAGGTGTTGCCGGAATAGATACAGTGAGACCCATTTTAGACCATCACAGTTGATCAAGGAATCAACTGTGATGGTAACAATTTCGTTTTACTGCATCTGTTATCAAGCGCTGCGCCGCCGTATTCTTGTTGCATGGACAATCACAGGAGGCTGCAATGAGATCGCACCAGCAACAGTATGCCTTGATCGAAAATCATCCGCTGCGCCTGACCTGGGCCAAGGGCCATCGGGTCGAATGCGTGTCCGGCCGGGTCTGGATCACCGCCTACAACGAGGGCGGCGACATCGAGCTGACGGCGGGCCAGCAGTTCATCATTCCGAATCACGGCCTGGCGCTAGTCGAGGCGATTGGCACTGCCGCGGTGCGGACCGACAAGCCGAACCTGGCGGCGGATATACTGGTCGCCATGTTGGCTGCCGGCAAGCTGAAGCTGCGGCGCGCATTGGCGGTGCCGCAGGCCTTGGCCGGTGCGCTCGGTCTGGGGCAGCGGCATTGAGATCGCCAGCACGGCAAGACACACTCATCTGCGGTGGCCAGCATGCCTGAGACAGGAATTCTTTCGACTGGTTGGGGAGTGACGCGGCAGATGAGCAAGACATTTTCGTGGTCCAGCATCGCGGCCGGCTTCGTCACGGTGCTGGTCGGCTTCACCAGTTCGGCGGCGATCGTGTTCCAGGCCGCCGGTGCGGCCGGCGCCACGCCGGCGCAGATCAGCTCGTGGATCGGCGCGCTCGGGCTCGGCATGGGGCTGACCTGCATCGGCTTGTCGCTGCGCTACCGGGCACCGATCGTGACCGCCTGGTCGACACCCGGCGCGGCGTTGCTGGTGACCAGTCTGGCCGGCGTCTCGCTGCCGCAGGCGATTGGCGTATTCATGTTCGCCGCCGCGCTGGCGATCTTATTTGGCATCACCGGCTGGTTCGAGCGGGTGATGAACCGCATCCCGTTATCGATTGCGGCGGCGATGCTGGCCGGGATCCTGGCGCGTTTCGGGATGGACGTGTTCGTCGCGATGAAGCTGCAATTCGCACTGGTATTTGCGATGTTCATCGCCTATCTGCTGCTCAAGCGGCTGCTGCCGCGCTACGCCATCATCCTGGTGCTCGGGTTCGGCATCGCGCTGGCGGCGCTGCAGGGGCTGCTGCATTTCGAGCACTTTCATGTCGCACTGGCGCAGCCGGTCTTCACGATGCCGGAGTTTGCCTGGAGCAGCCTGATCGGCGTCGGCATCCCGCTGTTCGTGGTCAATATGGCGTCGCAAAATGCGCCCGGCGTCGCGGTGCTGCGCGCCTCCGGCTACAGCACGCCGATCTCGCCGTTGATCAGCTGGACCGGCATCACCACACTGTTGCTGGCACCATTCGGCTGCTTCGCACTGAATCTGGCGGCGATCACGGCCGCCATCTGCATGGGCAAGGAAGCGCACGAAGATCCAAACAAGCGCTATCTGGCCAGCATCGCGGCCGGTGTGTTCTACCTGCTGGTGGGTTTGTTCGGCGCCACCGTCGGCGCGCTGTTCGCCGCGTTCCCGAAAGAGCTGGTGCTGGCGATTGCCGGCATGGCCTTGTTCGGCACCATCGCCAACGGCTTGACGGTGGCGATGGCCAACGAGCGCCAGCGCGAACCGGCGCTGATCGCGTTCCTGGTGACCGCGTCCGGCGTGTCACTGTTCGGTGTCGGCGCCGCGTTCTGGGGGCTGGTGGCGGGAGCGCTGTCGATGCTGGCGCTGAGCTGGCAGCGCACTAAACCGGAGAACGTGCGCTGAGAAGTAGGATGGGTGCAACCCATCGGTTGACCGGCCGGCACGATGGGTTGTACCCATCCTACGAGTTCAGATTCAACTACTGCGCTGCACCCCGGGTAATCCATCCTGCACCACAAAACTGGCCAGCGTCGCAAATCCTGAATCCGCGCGCGACACATCGTCGAGCGCCTGAAACAGCACCTTGCTGTGCGCCGGCGTAATTTCCAGCATCATGAAGCCGCGCTTGTCGCTGCGGCCGAACTTGATATGCGGATTCTGCGCCACGTACTGCTCGGTGCGCGCCTGCGGCCGCGAGCTGGAAGTGACCGAGGTGCCGCAAAATTCGGTCGCAAGCACCGGGTTCAGCGCCGAACTGGGCTGATAGAAATCGCGTTGCAGATTGGCGGCGTAAAAGCTGTGGACGTCGCCGCTTAGCACCAGCGGGTTGGCGACCCGGTGCTGCACGATATCGTCGAACAGGCGCTGGCGCGCCACCGGATAACCATCCCAGCCATCGGTCCAGAACCGGCCTTCGGACGGGAACTGCATCGGGCTCTGGCTGTTTTGTGCCATCAGGGTTTGTTGCGCCAGGATGTTCCAGCGCGCCGGCGAGGTCGCGAAACTATCCGCCAGCCAGGTTTCCTGTTCGTGCCCGAGCATGCTGCGCTCCGGCTGCAGCCGTTCCAGGCAAGTCGACGTGACCGAGCTGGAGCCGCCCCGACCGGGAGTGTGGCAGGCTTGGTGCGCGCGATACTGGCGGTCGTCCAGCACATGAAAGCGTGCCAGCCGGCCCCAGTCGTAGCGCTCGTAAATCCGCATATGCGCAAACTGGCTGCTGCCATTCGTTGGGATTGGCCGCAGCACCGGCAGCCGCAGCGGCATGTGTTCGTAGAATGCCTGGTAGGCCGCCGCGCGGCGCGTCAGGAAATGCGGATCGAGCCGTTCGTCGCGGTCGTTGGCGTAGTCGTTGCTAACGTCGTGATCGTCCCAGGTCACGATCCACGGCGCCGCCTGGTGCGCCGCCTGCAGATGCGGGTCGGTCTTGTATTGGGCATAACGGGCGCGGTAATCGGCCAGCGTGAAGCTCTCGTTGCTGCGCCGCGGCCGCAGCGGATGCGCCAGATCGTAGGGTCCCCATTCGTAGATATAGTCGCCCAGAAAAGCCACCAGATCCGGCGCCGCCAGCGCGATATGGCGGTGCGCCGCGTACTGGCCGAATTCCCAGTGCTGACACGACGCCACCGCCAGCCGCAGCGTGGCCGGCATCGCCTGTGGCGGCGGTGCGGTGCGGGTGCGCCCGACAGGGCTGACCGCATCGCCCAGCATGAAGCGGTACCAATACCAGCGGCCGGGCCGCAAACCGCCGACGTCGACATGCACGCTGTGCGCCAGCTCCGGCAGCGCCGGCGCCACACCCTGCGCCACGATACGATGAAACGCCTGATCCTCGGCCAGTTCCCAGCGTACTGCCAATACCACCGGCGGCAGTGCGTTCGCGTTCAAGGGATCTGGCAGGATGCGGGTCCACAGCACGATGGCGGTCGGCAGCGGCGAACCGGATGCGACGCCGAGCCGGAACGGATAATCGACCGGGTCGGCAGCCGCGATGGCCGGAAACAGCGCGGCAGCGCCGGCCAACGCAGCCAGCCGGGCCGATTGTGCGAGGAAGTGGCGGCGATCCGGCATGCCGCTAACGCGCGAATCCTGTGGGGCCGAGACGCGCGTGTTGGCGCATTAAAATGTGTACGTCGAGGTCAGCGAATCGAGCGGCGGGATCAGGCGCGGCTTGCGGTCCTCGCCGGTGGCGACATAGGTCAGCGTCGCCTCGGTCACCTTGACCGTGTCGGCCTGCAGCCGGTTGCGCTCGGCATAGACTTCGACATTGACGGTGATCGAGGTATTGCCGACCTTGACGATCTCGGCGTAGAACGACAGCAGGTCGCCGACGAATACCGGATGCTTGAACAGGAAGGAATTGACCGCGATGGTCGCGACCCGGCCGTTGGAACGCCGCACCGCCGGCAGCGAGCCGGCAATATCAACCTGGGCCATGATCCAGCCACCGAACACGTCGCCATAGACATTGGCATCGGCCGGCATCGGCATCACCCGCAATTGCGGCATTTTGCCGGCCGGCAGGCCCGGAAGCTTGCCGCTGTCCTGGGCTGCCTGGCTTGGGATTTGGGTTTGGGTGTCGCTCATGAATTCCCCTGAAAGGCTACAATCGTTCTCAACTCAGTTTCCATTGAACCATAAAAGAACCGTATCCGCCATGCGCCGTAATTCACCTTCACAGCCCACGATGCCTGCGAGCGGCCAGCCGCGCAACGACTGGGCCACACTCAAAACCCTGTTCCCCTACCTGTGGGTCTACAAATGGCGCGTCATGCTGGCGCTGCTGTGCCTGGTCGGCGCCAAGATGGCCAATGTCGGTGTGCCGCTGGTGCTGAAAAAACTGGTCGATGCGATGAGCATCGGGCCGGGCAACCCGAAGGCGCTGCTGGTACTGCCGCTCGCCCTGCTGATCGCCTACGGCGTGCTGCGCATGTCGACCAGCCTGTTTACCGAGCTGCGCGAATTCATGTTCGCCCGCGTCACCCAGCGCGCGGTGCGTACCATTGCGCTGCAGGTATTTCGGCACCTGCATTCACTGTCGCTGCGGTTTCACCTGAACCGCCAGACCGGCGGCATGACGCGCGACATCGAGCGCGGCACGCGCGGCATCTCGTCGCTGGTGTCGTACACCCTGTTTTCGATCCTGCCGACGCTGGTCGAGATCGCACTGGTGATCGGCTACCTGGTACTGCATTACGACATCTGGTTTACCGTCATCACGGCCGGTGCACTGGTCCTGTACATCGCCTTCACGATCTCGGTGACCGAGTGGCGCACCCATTTCCGCCGCACCATGAACGACCTCGATTCCCAGGCCAGCACCAAGGCCATCGATTCGCTGATCAATTATGAAACGGTCAAGTATTTTGGCAACGAGGAATACGAAGCGCGGCGTTACGACGAAGGCCTGAAGCGTTACGAGACCGCCGCGGTCAAGTCGCAAACCTCGCTGTCGGTGCTCAATACCGGGCAGGCCACCATCATCGCGAGCGCGGTGTCGCTGATCCTGTGGCGCGCGACGCAAGGCGTGATCGACGGCAAGATGACGCTGGGCGATCTGGTGCTGGTCAATGCCTTCATGATCCAGTTGTATATTCCGCTGGGTTTCCTCGGCGTGCTGTACCGCGAGATCAAGCAAAGTCTGGCCGACATGGAGCGATTGTTCACGCTGCTCGACCAGAACCGCGAAGTGGCCGATGGCGCGCATGCGCAACCGCTGGCGGCGCGCGGGGCCGAGGTCAAGTTTTCCAATGTCGAATTCAGCTACGAAAGCAATCGCCAGATCCTGTTCGGCGTCGACTTCACGATTCCGGCCGGCACCACCACCGCCGTGGTCGGCCATAGCGGTTCCGGCAAGTCGACCCTGTCGCGGCTTCTGTTCCGTTTCTACGATGTCAACAGCGGCCGCATCACGATCGACGGCCAGGACCTGCGCGACATCACGCAAGCCTCGCTGCGCGCGTCGATCGGCATCGTGCCGCAGGACACCGTGCTGTTCAACGACACCATCGAATACAACATCGCCTACGGCAAACCGGGCGCCACCAAGGACGAGATCATCGCTGCCGCGCGCGCCGCCTACATTCACGATTTCA
This sequence comes from Pseudundibacterium arcticum, assembly GCF_042646465.1. NCBI lineage: Bacteria > Pseudomonadati > Pseudomonadota > Betaproteobacteria > Burkholderiales > Oxalobacteraceae > Pseudundibacterium > Pseudundibacterium arcticum. The sequence continues at coordinate 97,781 of NZ_JBHRTP010000041.1, read as the reverse complement.
TCGAAACCTTGCCGGATGGCTACGCCACCATGGTCGGCGAGCGCGGCCTGAAATTATCCGGCGGCGAAAAGCAGCGCGTCGCGATCGCGCGCACGGTGCTGAAGGACCCGGCGATCCTGATTTTCGACGAGGCCACCTCCGCGCTCGATTCCAAGTCGGAGCAGGCGATCCAGGCGCAGCTGAAAGAGATCGCCAAAAACCGCACCACGCTGGTGATCGCGCACCGGCTGTCGACCATCAGCGACGCCCAGCAAATCCTGGTACTGGAACACGGCCGCATCGTCGAGCGCGGCACCCACACCCAACTGCTGGTCGCCGATGGCGCCTATGCGCAGATGTGGGCAAGGCAGCAGGCGAAGCAGGAAGAGGCGGCCAATTCGCCGGAGGCGGGCGAGCTTGATGCGGATGCCGAGCTGCGCTCGGCGGCGTGATTGTGTTTTCCGCATCATAGGACATACACTGCGTGATGTTTTTCATGGCTATTTAGTACTGTATTTTTATCCAGTTCACTATCAAAACAACCACGCGGCAAGGGTTTGTGATGATTTGGTCGCCAAGGTTAAAAGGCTTGGGGCCAGGTTACTCAGACAGTTGCTGTCCGTCTAAATACAGTTAGGCACAAACATGTGGAAGCCATTTCCAAAATTGTCAGATGATGAAATGCGCGATTTCGAACGAGAGTTCAAGAAGAAAGCACGATTTCTCGTCGATGAAAACATGGGAAACGATGTCGCAGTCTTACTCCGTGATTTTGGCTATAACGCAATATTTGTCGCTGAAGCCGGATTGATAGGCCACCCTGACGAGACCGTCTTTGCATACGCATGGAAAGACAATCGCATAATACTTACGCATGACAGAGACTATCTGGACGACAGGCAATTCCCCTTCCATAGAAACCCAGGGGTTATTGTTCTTCCGGGTGCAGGAGGCGATGGTAGCTTGGAGCCTGCAATTGCCGATCTACTTAGGCTCGTTGCTCCATACGGGAACGCGCACATTGGAGCGAAGATTGAAGTTACACAAGATAGAGTTTGGACTGTTCGAGGTTTCATAAAAGCAGAGGGCAGGCACTTCGAGAAGCGCGTTAAGTTGGAGCGAAATGGTGAAGCTTTAGAATGGCAACCTTAGCTTCATGTCCCTAACCCATCAATCCACCTGACCTGTGCGACAAGCCGCGCAGGCCGGTGATTTCAAAAGTTTAGTCCTCAATGAATTTACAGCCGTGGCACTTCTTCGCAATTGCATTTGGCCTCGCAAGCGCTATCAGTTGGTACGTAAAGAGACGAGTAATCGCCTTTCTAATTGCGCCGTTGGCAGGTTGGCTGTTGCTCGCGCTGCCAAGTTGCGTGGGAATGAATAATCATGATTTCGCCAAATCCACTCGCTCAGCCGACGAATTCTTCTGGTTGTTGGTGCTGATACCGCATTGCTTGGTATTTGGCATTCTTGGAGTCGTCGTGGGCCGCTTTGTAAGGCAGCTTTGGGATAATCGTTGATTATTGCCGAATGAATTTTTGCCTCCGAGGCGCAAAACATTCTTTTTTTTTCCGTTACCCCGTTTTTGCTCCGGTCCGCGCGCGATGCGGGAAGGATCGGCGCATGGGGCGTTGGGTATTTGAAGGCCGTAAGACGTATTTGGTAGGGCGTCAATAAGCGCAGCGTATTGCGCCGCATGGGATGCGCTAAACTCCCGCGATGCCCAACTACCGACGCGCCTGGCATCCGGGCGGCACTTATTTTTTCACCGTGAATCTTCTCGAACGCTCTGGCAACGATTTGCTGGTGCGGCATATTGATCATCTGCGCGACGCGGTACGCCACGTTCGGATCCATCATCCTTTTACCATCCACGCTTGGGTCGTACTACCCGATCATCTGCATTGCGTGATCGAACTTCCGCCTGGCAATACCGATTTTGCGACACGCTGGCGCTTAATCATTGTCGTTTTTCCAAATCCATTCCCAACACTGAATTGCTTTCTGGAGTGCGCTTGCGGCGCGGCGAACGCGCGATTTGGCAACGTCGTTATTGGGAGCATTTGATACGCGATGAACGGGATTTTGCTGCGCACATGGACTACGTGCACATCAATCCACTCAAGCATGATTTGGTTAAACAGGTGGCGGATTGGCCGTTTTCAACATTTCACCGTCTGGTGGATCAAGGTGTTTATCCTACCGATTGGGCGGGCGGGGCTGAAGACGGCACGCAATATGTTGAGTAGGCATGCGGCGCAATGCGCTACGCTTATTGACGCCCTACTAGTTGATAAGGCCGTACGGCGTATGGTAGGGCGTCAATAAGCGCAGCCCTTGCAGGGCGCATATCCGCTTGCAAGCGGATACCGTTCCGCAGGCGTGGGGCAGTGCCCCAAAAAACCCGTGCTGCACCATTGCGCCGCATGGGATGCGCTAAACTCCCGCGATGCCCAACTACCGACGCGCCTGGCATCCGGGCGGCACTTATTTTTTCACCGTGAATCTGCTCGAACGCTCTGGCAACGATTTGCTGGTGCGGCATATTGATCATCTGCGCGACGCGGTACGCCACGTTCGGATCAATCATCCTTTTACCATCCACGCCTGGGTCGTACTACCCGATCATCTGCATTGCGTGATCGAACTTCCGCCCGGCGATACCGATTTTGCGACACGCTGGCGCTTGATAAAAATTCTTTTTTCCAAATCCATTCCCAACACTGAATTGCTTTCTGCCGTGCGCTTGCGGCGCGGCGAACGCGCGATTTGGCAACGTCGTTATTGGGAGCATTTGATACGCGATGAACGGGATTTTGCTGCGCACATGGACTACGTGCACATCAATCCACTCAAGCATGGTTTGGTTAAACAGGTGGCGGATTGGCCGTTTTCAACGTTTCACCGTCTGGTGGATCAAGGTGTTTATCCTACCGATTGGGCGGGCGGGGCTGAAGACGGCACGCAATATGTTGAGTAGACATGCGGCGCAATGGTGTAGCAGGGGTTTCGTGGGGCGTTGCCCCACGCCTGCGAAACGGTATCCGCTTGCAAGCGGATATGCGCCCTGCAAGGGCTACGCTTATTGACGCCCTACTAGTTAATGAGGCATGACCCTCTATCGTGCGAACAGCCACCGGCAAGCCGGTCGCTGCTGTTCATGTCGAACCTTATGCGTCAGAATTGGCCGTGCATCCCCTTCCCGAACAGGAGTAAATCCCAATGGTCGACCTATCCACACTTTCCGTCTTCTTGCTTGCCGTGCTTGCGCTGTTTCTCTCGGCCGGTCCAAACATGGCTTTCGTGCTGTCGCACGGGGTCACGCATGGCCCGCGCGGCGGGTTTGCGGCGGCGCTGGGCATTACGGCTGCCGATCTGACGCTCACGCTGCTCACGGCCACTGGCGTCACGGCCCTCGTCGCAGCCTGGCCGCCTTCGTTTGATGTGCTGCGCTATCTCGGTGCGATTTACCTTATATGGCTCGCGTGTCAGGCCATCCGTTCCCCGGGCAAGGCCATCATCACGCGCCGCGAGTCCTCCTCGCTGGTGCGGGTATTCAGAATGGCCATGCTCAACAGCCTGCTCAATCCCAAGGCATTGCTGTTTTTCATGGTGTTCCTGCCGCAGTTCGTGGTCGAGTCGCACGGGCAGGTCGCTGTGCAGCTCACCGTGTTGGGCTGCACGCTGTCCGTTGCAGCACTGTTGTTCAACTCCGCGTTGGGCGCATTCAGCGGCCAGGTCGGGGCCTACTTGAATCGCAGCCCACGGGCGGCAAAGTACCAAAGCTGGTTCCTGGGTGCGGTTCTGTTCTCGCTGGCCTTACATTTGCTCATCCTGGAGCGCCCAACGCCGCGCTGAACACCGTGTGCTTGCGCCAAAGGCGCGTATATGTCAGGGCGCGTGACCGCAAATTCAGCAAGTTCAGCAACTTCAGTCAGGCTTTGTTGACTTCCGGGCGATAAGCTCTCGATTGCCAAGGAGATACTTCGTTGAATGCAACAAAAGCAGAGCGCTATCGCGCCCGATTTTGCAAAGTGCTGGAGTACATCGATGCCAATCTGGATAACGACCTGACCGTGAAGACACTCAGCAGCGTTGCTGCTTTCTCGAAATATCATTTTCACAGGCAGTTTGCTGAACTCTTCGGAATCGGCGTCTACAAATACGTCCAACTATGCCGCTTGAAGCGAGCCTCCTATCAGCTCGCATTTCGCAGCAACAGCCCAATCATCGACATCGCATTGGCCAATGGTTACGAAGAGCCTGAGTCGTTCTCTCGCGCATTCAAGAAGAGCATCGGGCAATCACCGTCCGGGTTCAGAAAACAGCCACAGTGGAATCCCTGGTACGCAACCTATCAACCTTTACGCGAACTGAGGATCAATCACATGAAGTCTGCAAAACAAACCGAACAGGTCAAGATCGTCAACGTCACCGACACAAACGTCGCCGTCCTCGAGCATCGTGGCGACCCCCGCTTGGTCGGGAACGCCGTGCGCAGCTTCATCGAATGGCGCAAACAAAATCAGTTGTCGTCGCGAGTCAGCGCTACTTTCAACATTCTCCATGACAACCCGACGGACGTCGCACCTGAGGACTATCGCTTTGACCTATGTGCAGCGACCGATCGCGACGTGCTCGACAATCCATTTGGGGTTGTGCGCAAAACGATCCCTGGTGGCCGATGTGCCGTGCTGCGGCACATCGGCTCCGACGATACGCTTGGCGAGACCGTCAGTGTCCTGTACTCGGAATGGCTCCCGCAAAGCGGCGAGGAACTGCGAGATTTCCCGATGTATGTCCAGCGCGTCAAATTTTTTTCCGATACGTCGGAGCACGATGCCATTACCGACGTGTTTCTACCCCTCATGCCACAATAGTATTATTCATATCGGACTCCGCTCGGGATTGATCACTGACACCCACCCATGAGGCCAGTTGGCACGATGATGCCGCGAAAAAGTAGGGGGGAGTCCAACCCATCATTCGAGGGTCGACGTTTTTGGAATGCGCCAAAATGCACCCTTTATTTCAACGATAGGCAACACTGCCATGACTCTGCGAACACTCTCCTTCTCGCTAGTTGATGTTTTTGCCCGCGAACCCTTGTCTGGCAATGGCTTGAGCGTGTTCTTGCTCGATGACGAACTGCCCACCCATGCCATGCAGCGCATCACGCAGGAGATGCGTCAGTTCGAGACGATCTTTCTACGTCGTATCGAAGGAACATCAAGATTCAATACTCGAATCTTCACCATGGAAGAGGAGCTTCCGTTTGCAGGGCATCCAGTCATCGGTGCCGCGGCGCTGCTGCATTCCGAGCTGTTTTCGATGGACGATTTAGCCCACCTTGAGTTGGTTATGCCGGACCGCAGCATCCACGCGACGAGTCGCCGCCAAGGTGTGTCCTACTACGCGGAAATGGATCAAGGCGTTGCAACAGTCGGACCACCGATCCCCGCGGCAAAGAATGGGGCATTCTTAAAGGCACTCAATCTTTCAGTAGCGGACCTCGCTTCTGATCTTCCGCTGCAGGTTGTCTCGACCGGACTGCCATACCTGATCGTGCCGATCAGGTCGAATCTTGAACGCGCTCGGATCGTCATTCCGGACTTTGAAACCCTGCTCGCGACCGTTGGCGCCAAGTTCGTCTATGTCCTCGACGTCGGTCCACTGGAAGGGCGCACTTGGGACAACGATGGTCGCGTTGAAGATATTGCAACTGGAAGTGCGGCAGGGCCCACCGCGGCGTATCTGGTTACGCACAAGCGGGCGTCAACTGGCGAGAGCATTGTCTTGGCGCAGGGACGGTTTCTCAATCGGCCAAGCGAGCTTCATGCAACCGTCAGAGGCGGCTCCGAACTGAGCGTAAGTGTCCGCGGTCACGTCTGTTTCGTTGGAAGTGGGGCATTAAGGCTGCCTAACACGTTGTTCCAGCCGACCGTCTTCGACGGCGGCTAAACTATCAACAGCAAGGTTGTCCAAGCCGAACCCTGTCTGGACAGAACGCTGAGTTCGCGATCCGGTTGCGCAATACGCGCTTCCAATTGGCGAATTGCTGCGGTAGGCCAATAGCGTCAACCGCTGAGCAATCGCGGGCCGACCCGGACAGCCGCCGCGACGATATTGTTCGTCACTTTTGCACCCGCCGCCAATCCGCACTACCATAACGCGATGGAAACCAAATGGCTCGAAGACTTCATCTCCCTCGCTGAAACCCGCAGTTTCAGCCGCTCGGCCGAACTGCGCCACGTCACGCAACCAGCTTTTTCGCGCCGCATCCAGTCGCTCGAAGCCTGGCTCGGCACCGACCTGATCGACCGCACCTCGTACCCGACCAGCCTGACGCCGGCCGGGGTCGTGTTTTACGAGCAGGCGATGGAGATGCTGGGACAGATCAGCAATGCGCGCGCCATGTTGCGCGGCAAGGGCAGCACGACCCAGACCACGCTCGATTTCGCGGTGCCGCACACGCTGTCGCTGACCTATATGCCGAAGTGGATCAGCGCGCTGGAAGCCGGATTTTGCAGCTTCAACACGCGCCTGATCGCGCTCAATGTGCACGACGCGGTGATGACGCTGGTCGAGGGCGGTTGCGACCTGCTGCTGTGCTACCACCACCCGCACCAGCCGGTGCAGCTCGACACCAGCCGTTACGACATGCTCAGCCTCGGCAGCGAATCCCTGCGCGCCTATTCGCGCTGCGACAAGAGCGGGGTGCCCCACTTCAGCCTGCCCGGCAAGCCTGGTGCGCCGCTGCCGCTGCTGTCTTACACCAACAACGCCTATCTCGGGCGCATGGTCGAGCTGATCCTGAGCGCTGCCAAGCGCCGGCTGCTGCTCGAAAAGCGCTACGAGACCGACATGGCAGAAGGCCTGAAGATGATGGCGCTGGAAGGCCACGGCATCGCGTTTCTGCCCGAGTCCGCAGTGACGCGCGAGGTCAAGCAAAAGCTGCTGGCGCGCGCCGACGGCGGCAGCGGTGACTGGGAACTGGAGATGGAAATCCGCCTGTACCGCGAACGTCCGTCCGAGCAACGTCCCGGCAAGCCGCTTGCGGCGCGGCTATGGAATTACCTTGAGCAGCAGAAGGAAGCCGAGCGGAAGCAGCGCGAAAAGAAACGTAAATAAGTCGGGGAAACTGCCTGGCTCCGCTAAATCGCCGGATGCCGCAGTCGTAGGATGGGTGCAACCCATCATGTTCGCCAGATGAGCGCCAGATGAGATGATGGGTTGCACCCATCCTACGTCCTGCTTCACCTTACTGGCCTGCGGCCACGCTGGGACCCAGTGGCGTTCGTCGCATTCTCAAATTTTCGATCAGGCGACGAACAGCATTTTGCCGGCACGACGCATCGACAAAATAGTTCCCCACACCGCTCGATCCGCATCCGCCTAATTTTCAATCCGCATAGTTATGCAATTTATGCATAGTTGCATGCGCACAAAGCATTGGCTGTCGCTCACGATGTTGCCCTAGGATGCGTTACCGCTGCGAACCGATCATGAGTCGCGCCGCAGCTTTAATAAATTCCAAATGGAGCAGATTCGATGTCCAGCAATCACGAAATTCCATCCTACCTGACGCCGCACGGCCTTGGCCCATGGGGCAACTATCTTGAACAGATCGATCGCGTGACGCCTTACCTCGGCTCGCTGGCGCGCTGGGTCGAAACCCTGAAGCGTCCCAAGCGCATCCTGATCGTGGACGTGCCGATCGAGCGCGACAACGGCACCATTGCCCACTTCGAAGGTTATCGCGTGCAGCACAACCTGTCGCGCGGTCCGGGCAAGGGTGGCGTGCGTTTTCACCAGGACGTCACGCTGTCGGAAGTGATGGCGCTGTCGGCCTGGATGACGGTCAAGAACGCAGCAGTCAACGTGCCTTACGGCGGCGCCAAGGGCGGTATCCGGGTCGATCCGAAGACGCTGTCGAAAGGCGAGCTGATGCGCATGACGCGCCGGTACACCAGCGAGATCAACATCATCATCGGGCCGAACAAGGACATTCCTGCGCCGGACGTCAACACCAACGAACAGACCATGGCGTGGATGATGGACACCTACTCGATGAACCAGGGCAGCACCGCGACCGGCGTCGTCACCGGCAAGCCGGTGTCGCTCGGCGGCAGCCTGGGACGGCGCGATGCGACCGGGCGCGGCGTGTATGTGATCGGCTGCGAAGCAGCGTCCAAGCGCGGCATGCAGATCCACGGTGCGCGCATCGCGGTGCAGGGTTTCGGTAATGTCGGCGGCGTCGCGGCGCGCCTGTTCGCCGAAGCCGGCGCCCGCATTGTTGCGGTGCAGGACCACGCCACCACCGTGGTGCACGAAGGCGGCCTGAACATCGAAAAGCTGCTGGCGCACGTTGCCGCCAACGGCAGCGTCGAAGGCTTCGAAGGCGCGGACTGCTTCATCGAACGCGACCAGTTCTGGGGCGTCGACTGCGACATCATGATCCCGGCCGCGCTGGAACAGCAGATCACCAGCGCCAACGCCAGCCAGATCAAGGCCAAGATCATCCTGGAAGGCGCCAACGGCCCGACCACGCCGGCAGCCGATGACATCCTGCACGACATGGGCGTGCTGGTGGTGCCGGACGTGATCGCCAATGCCGGTGGCGTGACCGTCAGCTATTTCGAATGGGTGCAGGATTTCTCCAGCTTCTTCTGGCACGAAGATGAAATCAACGAGCGCCTGACCCGCATCATGCGCGAGGCGTTTGCGGCGGTGTGGCAGGTCGGGCAGGACAACAAGGTATCGCTGCGCACCGCGGCCTTCATCGTCGCCTGTACCCGCGTGCTGCAGGCGCGCGAAGTGCGCGGCCTGTACCCCTGATCTGCAGGGCAATCTCACGAAGAGCCACATGACATAGGTGATGCCTGGTCGAGTTCCCTCCCCCTTCCAGGGGGAGGGTTAGGGGCGCAGCAGGGAATTCAGGAGGCACGCCTCCTGCCTGCGAAGCGGTATCCGCCTGCAAGCGGATATGCGCACTGCAAGTGGGGGTAGTGTGGTTGATGAATGATGCACGTTGCCGATCGACCGTCCTACCCCCATCCCAACCTTCCCCCTGCAAGGGGGAAGGGGCAAGAAGCATTGGCCAGCACGATGCGCAATTGATCGATCGTCCAAGGGCCGGATTTGCCGGCTTGCAAGAAGCGCCGCCTTGACCAAAATCAAGACGGCGCACGCTTTTTTTGTTCACGCTTCCAGCGTGCGTCCGCCAGCTACGGGCGTGATAGTTTTGCTACGTATAATTCCCGATGGCCCCGGCTTTTCTGTTGTCTTACCATGACAGAACCTACATACCCAAAAATCCTCTTTACCGGGAGATAAAAATGAAATTATCCAAATTGGCCGCTGCACTGATTAGTGTCGGCCTGGTCGCGGCCACGATGGCAGGCGCTGCGCAAGCCGCCGAACTGACCGGTACCCTGAAAAAAATCAAGGATACCGGCACCATCACGCTGGGTGTGCGCGACTCGTCAATTCCATTTTCCTACCTCGATGACAAGCAGTCGTATCAGGGCTATTCGGTCGATCTGTGCCTGAAGGTCGTGACCGCGGTGCAAAAGCAGTTGGGCCTGACCGCGCTCAAGGTGGTGCTCAATCCGGTGACTTCTGCCACCCGTATCCCGCTGATCGCGAACGGTACCATCGATCTGTCCTGCGATTCGGCCACCAATAATCTGGAGCGCCAGAAGATTGTGGCGTTCGCGCCGACCTATTTCATCACCGCCAATCGACTGTTGGCCAAGAAATCTTCCAATATCAAGTCGCTGGACGACATGAAGGGCAAGACCATCGTCTCCACCTCCGGCACTTCGAACCTGAAGCAGATCACCGCGCTCAACGCGGAACGTAACCTGGGCATGAATATCCTGACTGCCAAGGATCACGCCGAATCCTTCCTGATGGTCGAAACCGGCCGCGCGGTCGCGTTTGCGATGGACGACATCCTGCTGGCGTCGCTGGCTGCCAACTCCAAGGCACCTGCTGATTACGCGATCACGTCCGAGCCACTGTCGGTCGAGCCGTACGGCATCATCGAGCGGCGCGACGATCTCGAGTTCAAGAAGGTGGTCGACACCGCGCTCGGCAACCTGTTCAAATCGGGCGAAGTGAACAAGATCTACGACAAGTGGTTCATGTCGCCGATTCCGCCCAAGGGCATCAATCTAAACGTGCCGATGAGCCCACAACTGAAGGCCGCCTTCGCGCACCCGACCGATTCCGGCGATCCGGCCGCGTATGCCGTGGTACCTGAAGCGCAAAAGCAGTCGACCAAGAAGAAGTAAGTTCTACCGAAGTCGAGCGAAAATGGGGGGCGCGAGCCTCCCGTTTTTGCATTGGGCTTTGCCCATCGCCGCTTGTGGCATAGTGAATCGTGCGCCATGCGCATGTGACCCGCTTATGCGCGGTATCGACGACACGGCAAAAATCGCAGCATCGCAGAATCCCAAAATAAAAAATGTCGCGTCGCAGCGCAATCGAGGAGAGAAAAAATGCACTATAACTGGAACTGGACCATTTACTGGCAGGAATCTCCTGACGGTGTCCACACCTATATGGACACCTTGCTGGCCGGCCTGAAATGGACCCTCGCCACGTCCGTGTCAGCCTGGATCATGGCGCTGGTCATCGGCACCATCATCGGCACCATCCGCACCACGCCCAACAAGTGGGCGGTACGTACATCCAACGTGTATATCGAAATTTTCCGCAACATCCCGCTGATCGTGCAGATGTTCCTGTGGTATTTCGTGATGCCGGAAATCGTCCCGGCCAATCTCGGCAACTGGCTCAAGAACCTGCCGAACGCATCCTTCATCACCGCCTTTCTGGCGCTCGGCTTCTTCACCTCGGCGCGGATCGCAATCCAGGTCTCGACCGGCATCCAGGCCCTGCCGCGCGGCCAGCAGATGGCCGGCACCGCGATCGGCCTGACCTTGCCGCAAACCTATCGCTATGTGCTGCTGCCGATGGCGTTCCGCATCATCATCCCGGCCATGACCAATGAGTTCGCCGCGATCATCAAGAACAGCTCGGTCGCGCTGACCATCGGCCTGGTCGAACTGACCGCCGCCGCCTATTCGATGCGCGAGTTCACGTTCCAGACCTTTGAATCGCTGACCGCCGCCACCGTCATCTACATCATCGTGTCGGCCATCGCGCTGGTGCTGGCGCGCCTGCTCGAATCCAGGACTGCAGTGCCGGGCTTCATCGCCGCCAGCAACACCAACGCGGGAGGGCACTAGCCATGTCCCATTTCGACTTCGATGTGATCCAGCGCTCGTGGCTGTACCTGTTTACCACCGGCATGAAGTTCACCTTGACGCTGACCTTCTTTGCGATGCTCGGCGGCATCGTGTTCGGCACCCTGCTGGCGATGATGCGGCTGTCGCACAGCAAACCGATCTCGTTGGTGGCCACCAGCTACGTCAACCTGATCCGCTCGATCCCGCTGGTGCTGGTGATCTTCTGGTTCTACTTCCTGGTGCCGTTTATCGGCGCCTGGCTGATCGGCGCCAGTGAGCCGATCCGGGTCGGCGCATTCCAGTCGGCGATGATCACCTTCATCCTGTTCGAGGCCGCTTATTATTGCGAGATCATGCGCTCCGGCATCCAGTCGATCCCGCGCGGCCAGATTTCTGCCGGCTATGCGCTCGGCATGAACTACTGGCAAATGATGGGCAACATCGTGCTGCCGCAGGCGTTCCGCAACATGATCCCGATCCTGCTGACGCAGACCATCGTGCTGTTCCAGGACGTGTCGCTGGTGTATGTTCTCGGTTCGGTGCCCGACTTCGTCAGCGTCGCATCCAAGATCGCGCAGCGCGACGGCCGACTGGTCGAAATGTACAGCTTCGTCGCAGTGGTCTATTTCGTGATGAGCTTCGGACTGTCGTACCTGGTCAAGCAGCTGCAAAGAAGAGTCGCGATTATTCGATGAGCCATCGTTGAGCCATCGCTGAACCATGGCCGATCCGCTGGCGAAGGTGGCCAGTGCGGATCGACCGCAGAAAAATTTACGCAATCCGGGAGAACAATATGATCGAACTAAAAAACGTCAGCAAATGGTACGGCAACTTCCAGGTCCTGACCGACTGCACCACCCAGGTCGCCAAGGGCGATGTGGTGGTCGTGTGCGGCCCGTCCGGCTCCGGCAAGTCGACCCTGATCAAGGCCGTCAACGGACTCGAACCGTTCCAGAAGGGCGAGATCGTGGTCGACGGCATCTCGGTCGGCGACCCGAAAACCAACCTGTCCAAGCTGCGCGCCCGCATCGGCATGGTGTTCCAGAATTTCGAACTGTTCCCGCACCTGTCGATCACGGAAAACCTGACCATCGGCCAGATCAAGGTCTTGGGACGCAGCGTTGACGATGCGCGCGTGCGCGGCCTGAAATATCTGGATCGCGTCGGCCTGATCGCGCAAAAGGACAAATTCCCCGGCCAGTTGTCCGGCGGCCAGCAGCAACGCGTCGCGATCGCGCGTGCACTGTCGATGGACCCGATCGCGATGCTGTTCGACGAACCGACCTCGGCGCTCGACCCGGAAATGATCAACGAAGTGCTGGACGTGATGGTCGGCCTGGCGCAGGAAGGCATGACCATGATGGTGGTCACGCACGAGATGGGGTTTGCCAAGCGGGTCGCGAATCGCGTGGTGTTCATGGACCAGGGGCTGATCGTCGAGGACTGCAGCAAGGAAGAATTTTTCAACACCCAGCGCTCGGAGCGGGCGCGGGATTTCTTGGCGAAGATTATTCATTGACTGGTGGTTTTGGCGTTGGCGCGAGGGCCGGCGTTTATGAAAATGGGCACCGTTGTGGTGCCCATTTTTTATCATGGAAAGCCGTAACTTCGTTTGGTTTTCCTCTGCGAAGACCTTTACTGACAACCTGATTCATAAATGAACAGCATTCACACAGCAATGCGGAGCGGCGTTGATTTTGCGCATAGTTGTCGTTCCAGAAATTACGTAGTGTGTTAGGTGTCAACCGTTTCTATGAGGAGAAACAAGTGATGTTTGCCATGGAAAAATTTCTCTGTTTTAACTGCAAATCAGAAAATGAATTCAATCCGAACCAATATAGGCGATATAAGCCAACTAGTCTCGTTCTTGAAAACAAAGCATCGCACATGGGAAAAAAAGAGGTAATGATTGAATGCAAAGCCTGTGGCAAAGCCAATAAGGTGGTTATCAATGAGAGTCCGTAATGACTGAAGCTGCAAATAGCGAAATTCAGCATGGCACGGCTCCGTCCGCAGAAGAGAATGCCGAATTCCAAGAGGAGAAGAAATTTTATTTTGAATGGGCAAGGGAAAGCATCAAAAGCAGCATAGCGCTAGCCAACGACATCCTTAAACAATTGGTAACCCTCAATACTGCATTGCTTGGGGGAGCTTCCGTGTTGCTCAATGAAGAATTGATTGATCCTGCAGGAAAGTTTTTCATAGTTTTCCTGTTTTTTGTCGCTCTAATAATTTCCTTCATAGGAATGTTTCCATACGAAGCGCCGTGGAGAGAGTCGTTGAGCGAACACCTGAACGAGATAAAGAACGATAAATCAGCTGCGCTTGAACATAAGTGGAAATACATTCGGAGAGCAGGTACATTCATGGCCTTTGGTTTCGGGGTGGCGATTTTTGGTCTTGCTCTACAGCTGTGTCACCGCTGACGACCCATTCATCCAGCAAGTAGCAAGTAGGGCGCAATAAGTGCAACGCATTGCGCCGCATGTTCAGCGGTGAATCACTTGTGCGGTTGATTTGCGATTGCTGGCCGGTGGTGGACCGGCGGCCACTCACTTTTCTTGTCTCGCCAAGAAAAGTAAGCAAAAGAAGGCGGCCGCACAGTCGCTGCCCTGCGGGTTCCCGTTTGTGCGCAGCAAAAAATGGGAAATGGACGAAACTCGCCTTCGGCTCAGACAACGTCCATTTCTGATCCATTTTCTGCTGCGCACAAACGGCAGCGCCAAAGCGGAACGTCAACGTCAACGTCAAAGATCACCTCAAAATCAAGGCCGCAGCATCCATGGGCCTTCCATCATGGAAATGCTTCGTGAGGCGCATGGATATTGCGTCAGCGTTTCCAAGCTTCTTACACGACACCGCAACAGGTAAAATGGCGGCATAGCCAACAAGGATGCCCCATGCAAAACCCAGCAAGTCAATCAACAACAATTCAATCCCTCACCATCACCCGCCCCGACGACTGGCATCTGCACCTGCGCGACGACGCCGCGATGGCGTCCGTGTTGCCGCACACCGCGCGCCAGTTCGGCCGCGCGATCGTGATGCCGAACTTGAAGCCGCCGGTGACCACCACCGCGCAGGCGCTAGCCTATCGCGCGCGGATTCTGGCGGCTTTGCCAGAAGGAATGACGTTCGAGCCCTTGATGACGCTGTACCTGACCAACAACACGCCGCCCGACGAGATCCGGCGCGCCAAGGACAGCGGTTTCATCCACGCGGTCAAGCTGTATCCGGCCGGCGCGACTACCAATTCCGATGCCGGCGTGACCGATCTGGCCAATTGTTATAAGACGCTGGAAACGATGCAGCAGCTTGGCATGCCGCTCGCGGTGCATGGCGAGGTGACCGATCCGGCGGTCGATATTTTCGACCGCGAGGCAGTTTTTATTGACCGGGTGATGCAGCCGCTGCGGCGCGACATGCCGGAACTGAAGGTGGTGTTCGAGCACATCACGACCAGGGACGCGGCGCAGTATGTGATGGAGGCGGTCGGCCCGGTCGCGGCCACCATCACCGCGCATCACCTGCTATACAACCGCAACGAGATCTTCAAGGGCGGGATCCGGCCGCATTACTACTGCCTGCCGGTGCTGAAGCGCGAGACCCATCGCCAGGCCTTGGTGGCGGCGGCGATCAGCGGCAGCGCGCGCTTCTTTCTCGGCACCGATTCGGCGCCGCATCCGAAGGGGCTGAAGGAGCACGCCTGCGGTTGCGCCGGTTGCTACACCGCGCTGCATGCGATGGAGCTGTATGCGCAGGTGTTCGATCAGGCTGGTGCGCTGGACAAGCTGGAGGGGTTTGCCAGCTTTAATGGGCCGGCGTTCTATGGCTTGCCGCGCAATGCCGGTACGGTGACCCTGCAGCGCGAGGAGTGGACGGTGCCGGCTGAATTGCCGCTGGGGGACGCGACTATCGTGCCCTTGAATGGCGGCGAGAAGATTGGGTGGCGGCTGGTGTAGGGGTTGTGGTTCGGTTGGTGGCGGTGCCGTTGGCTTGTCGATGGTTCCGGGGCGCGGCGAACGACACTGGGTCCCAGCGTTCGCTGGGACGACGGTGCGGAGGGTGGGAATCGGTGAAGGACGGGCCGGTATATGTGGTGCTTGCCGAAGGGCTGGAATGATGGGGGGGTGTTTCCGCGTTCGTTAGCCGGGAATGCCTACTAAGTTGTCGTCCCAGCGAACGCTGGGACCCAGTGGCGTTACTCCGCACAGTCCGTCATAGGTTGCCGCGCCAGACCGCATTGAATGGCGTCGAAGCTCCTTGTTGATCACCGCCGACGAAAAAATATACTGCCACCTGTATTTTTCAAAGCCGAATTAAATCAAGCGCATTAGGCGCTAATTTGCACAATACTCCCCAATAATCACGTGAAACAGACCGAAGTCAAAGCCGTTGCCAGCTGGCCCGAGATCGACTGGACGCGCCCCTGGTATGCCTCGGTGCTGGCTGCCGCCCACGCCGTCAACGCGGCGCCGGACTGGCGCGCCGCGCTCAATGCGCAGGCCGGCGCGCAGGGCTTGCGCAATGCGCGCGGGCTGCCGCTGCGCTTCGTGTCGCAAGCCGCGCTGCCCGACGGCCAGGCTTATGAAGCCTTCATCGACGCCAGCGGTAGTGTCCCGACGCGCGACAATCTGCACGATTTTTTCAATGCGCTGGTGTGGCTGTCTTTTCCGCGCATCAAGGCGCAACTGAACGCGCTGCAGGCGGCGCAGATTGCGCTGGCCGGGATCGGCAAGTCGCGCGGCGCGGCGCGCGATGCGGCCACCATCTTTGACGAGAATGCGGCACTGATCGTGGTGCGCGCCTGCGAGTCTGCGGCCGAGGCGCCGGCCGCCG
>NZ_JBHRTP010000041.1:0-81694 GCF_042646465.1 Pseudundibacterium arcticum | reverse complement strand
GCGGCCGGGGCGCCGGCCGCCGGTTCGTCGGCCGCCGCCGTGGTGGCGGCATTGCGCGCGCACCAGTGGCAGCACGCGTTCGTCGCGCAGCGCGCCGCGTTCGGCCGCGAGGTCGAGGTCTGGCTGTTCGGCCATGCGCTGATGGAAAAGCTGGTTGCGCCATACAAGGCGATCACCGCACACAGCTGGGTGCTGGCGGCGGACGCGGCTTTCTTTGCGTTGCCGCAAGCCGACAAGCGCGCGTGGATCGATCGCGCGGTGGCGGCGGCGCTGGCCGGGCGGAGCTTGAGCACCGCCGATTTCACGCCGTTGCCGGTGCTCGGCGTGCCGGGCTGGTGGCCGGCGCAAGATGCCGCGTTTTATCAGGACGCGGCGGTGTTTCGCCCCAAACGCGCATTGTCGCCATCATAAATACTGCCGTCAGTATTTTTCAAGGCGTAATTAATCCGGGCGTATACTGATATGTTTAGCCATATACTCCCGCAAAATTGACATTGCAGGGCTGCAATTTGCGGTCCGAGGCGCTGCCCCGACGTGCTACCGATACGCCGCATCAGTTCGCCTGAACTGGGTTATGCTATTTATTCGGTACCTGCATTTTTCGGGGGAGCCGTACTTTTCGAGGATGCGATCATGATGACCTTCAGCAAAATTATTTCCACAGTAGTGGTCGCCGGTTTGTTGGGCGGCGGTCTGGCAGGCTGCAAGAAAAATGAACCGATAGTCGAAAAAGGTCCGGCCGAACAAGCCGGGCAAAAGCTCGATCAGGCCGCGTCGAAGGCCGGTGAAGAAATCAACAAGGCAGCGTCCGCAGCTGGCAAGAAGATTCAAGAGGCCGGCGAAAAAATCCAGGATGCGGCCAAGGACGCGCAGAAACCCTAGCGTGCGCATACCGGTCGTGTCCGGCCATGCGATCGCGTGACGCAAGCGCTGCGGTGCATGTATCAAACAGCATGTCTGCGTGCGCTCACCGCGCGCGATGCTGGCGCGGCCATCGCAATCCGCGCCGCGCTAGCGCCGCAGATTGACCAGCACAATCCCGGCCAGCACCAGCACCGCGCCGCCTATGAAGCGCAGCCCGACCGGCTCGTGCAGCAACAGCACGCCGAAGCCGACCCCGAACAGCGGCGTCAGGAATGAAAACACCGCAATGCGCGAGGCTAGATAGCGGCGCAGCATCCAGAACCAGGTCAGGTAGCTCACAAACGCGACGATCACGGACTGGAACAGCATGCTGAGCCAGGCGATGCTGCTCATCGCCGTCACGAGCGCCTGACCGGAACCGAAGGCCAGCGCCAGCAGCAGCACCGCAGCCGTCGCCAGCTGGTAGAGCAGGGTAGTGGTCGGCGGCGCTTCGGACAGCGCGGTGGCGCGCACCACGACCGTGGTCGCGGCCCACATGATGCCGGCCACAATCCCCATCGCATCGCCGATCAGCATGTTGCGCCAATCGCCGGCGCCGCTGCCCATGCCATCGGCAAAAGCCAGTGCGATGCCGGCAAAGGCGGCGCCGATGCCGAGCCATTGCGCGGTGCCGATCCGCTCGGTTGGAATCAGCCAGTGCAGGCCGAGCACCGTGAAAATCGGTGCGGTGTACAGAAACACCGACATGTGCGAGGCGCTGGTGTGGCCGAGGCCGAGCGAGACGAACAGGAATTCGCCGGCAAACAGCAGGCCGGCTGCGATGCCGGGCCAGAACAGGCGCTTGCCGCCCCGTCTGCCGCCAGCTTTGCCGGCCGCGCCAAGCGGAGCGGCAGTTGCGGTCGCGCCGCGCAGCAGCACCAGCCCGCATACCAGCAGTGCCGCCACCAGCGAGCGCACACCCATCTGCATCACCGGGCTGATGCTGGGCGCCGCCACCTTGACGGCGACCTGCTGCAAGCCCCAGCACACGCAGCACACCAGCATCACGATCGCGCCAAAGCCGTCCAGCGGCTTGCGGCTGAAGGGGCCGCTCATGCTGCGCTCCGAGGGTGACGATAGCGGATCAAAACGGGATGCTGGAACGACATGGGTGGCCTGTAATGAGGTTGGTATTGAGGTGTGTTCGGGCTGCCATCGCGCGATCGCAGCCTGCGAGTAACGGATCGGGCGTAAGTAAAATGCGTAATTGGTAGGATGGGTGCAACCCATCATTGAGCCCAAGGAATAAAGATGGGTTGCACCCATCCACCTTTCTTTCTCGTTTGCGTAAGCCCTGACGGAACTCAGTCGGCCGCCGCTTCCGCTTCGGGACCGTGATCGGCTGCGACCTTGGCGGCGGCGGCTTGCGGCGGCAGATGCAGCCGCGCCGCATAACGCTGCGCCAGCACCGCGCACACCATCAGCTGAATCTGGTGAAACAGCATCAGCGGCAATACCACCACACCCACCGCATGTCCGGCGAACAAGATCTTCGCCATCGGGATGCCGCTGGCCAGACTCTTCTTCGAGCCGCAAAACACGATCGTGATTTCGTCGTCCTTGGCGAAGCCGAGCCGGCGCGCGACCACGGTGGTCAGGATCAGCGCTGATGCCAGCAGCACCGCGCAGACCACGAACAGGCCGCCCAACGCCGGCAGCGGCAACTGGTGCCACAGGCCTTGGTTGACCGCCTCGCTGAACGCGGTGTACACCACCAGCAGGATCGAGCCCTGGTCCACGTATTTCAGCACCGCCTTGTGATGATCGACCCAGGCACCGATCCAGCGCCGTGCGATCTGGCCGGCGACGAAGGGCAGCAGCAGCTGCAGCGCGATATGGGTGACCGAGTCGAACGACGCTTGCGCGCCGCCGGACGCGGCCGCGCCGTGCTGCACCACCACCAGCCCGACCAGCAGCGGCGAGATGAAGATGCCGACCAGGTTGGACGCCGACGCGCTGCAAATGGCGGCCGGCACATTGCCGCGTGCGACCGAGGTGAAGGCGATCGATGATTGCACGGTCGACGGCAGCACCGCCAGGAACAGGATCCCCAGATACAGGTCGGGCGTCACCAGCGGCGCCAGCAACGGCTGCAAGCCCAGCGCCAGTAGCGGAAACAGCGCAAAGGTGCAGGCCAGCACCGTCAGATGCAGGCGCCAGTGCGCGGCGCCATCCACGATCGCCTCGCGCGGCAGCTTGGCGCCATGCAGGAAGAACAGCAGGCCGATCGCCAGCGAGGTGACCTGGTTGAAGGCCAGCGCGACTTGGCCTTCGCATGGCAACAGGCTGGCCAGCAGCACCGTCGTGATCAGGGCCAGGGTGAAATTGTCGGGCAAAAAGCGCGGGCGCGGCATGCGGAGCCTATTAAAGTGGAACGGGGTGGCGCATCGGTTGCGGCATGGGCCGGCGACCATTCAAGCGCATTTAAATACTGGTCTGGCAGTGTGCTGGTTGCGCTCTAAAATGATGCGGAATTGACGCATACTGCCTGGTAATCCGTATTGAACGTGGTGCAGATGCAATGCAACCTGTCATTTTACGCAATATTCCTTGCCGGCACGCAGCGTCATCGGGCTGGCAGGGCTGTTAGTTTCTCGCCTGCCGGTTATCCGCTTGGAATGGTAGCCCTGCGATACGCTGCTGCGCAGCATCTCAGGACGAGCGGAACAAACAAGCGGCGTATCGACGCCTGCCTCGGTCAGAAAAACGCTCCCTTCGATACGCTCCCTTCGATACGCTTCGCTACTCAGGGCGAACGGACCTACTCAGGGCGAACGGACCTACTCAGGGCGAACGGACCTACTTAGGGCGAGCGGATTTCAGCGCGAACGGTGGTTGGAGAAATTTACAGCCCTGCGGCCTAGGCCGGCCTAGCGGGCATTTAATTGCGGACGCGGCACGTGAGTCGATGGATAATGACGGCAGTGCAGTCGGCGGCGCGGCGTCGTAGCTTCGCCCATTGTAATACTCTGACGGGGGATGCCATGTTGCCGCCGCAATCAATGCGCAATCAGCACATACTGCCAATATTTTCCGAAAACCACGAGCAACGAACAACGATGCAAAGCACCCGTCACCCTTTCGACCATCTGATCAACGGTTTCGATAAAGCGCTGCGCGTGGTCGCCGGCGTCGCATCGGCATCGCGCCCGAATCCGGCAGCGCACGCGGCCGACGCGACCCTGGACGACACCGAACGCCGTCACAGTGCCGGCCTGATGCGGGTCAACCACGTCGGCGAGGTCTGTGCCCAGGCGCTGTACGATGCGCAAGGCAGGTTCGCGCAGAGCGAGGCATTGCGCCGCCAGTTTGCCGACGCCGGGCGCGAGGAAGAAGATCATCTGGCCTGGACCGCGCAACGCCTGCAGGAACTCGGTTCGCGTCCGAGCCTGCTCAATCCGCTGTGGTATGCCGGCGCCTAT
This sequence comes from Pseudundibacterium arcticum, assembly GCF_042646465.1. Classification (NCBI taxonomy): domain Bacteria; kingdom Pseudomonadati; phylum Pseudomonadota; class Betaproteobacteria; order Burkholderiales; family Oxalobacteraceae; genus Pseudundibacterium; species Pseudundibacterium arcticum. The sequence continues at coordinate 77,369 of NZ_JBHRTP010000041.1, read as the reverse complement.
GCGTTGGGCGCTGTCGCAGCGCGGCTGGGCGACGCGCGCAGCCTCGGTTTCGTGGTCGAAACCGAGCGCCAGGTCGAGGCGCATCTGGCCAGCCACCTGCACCGGCTGCCGGCGCAGGACGCCAAATCGCGCGCGCTTGTCGAGCAGATGCGCCAAGACGAAATCGCGCACGGAGCGTCGGCCCAATCGCTCGGCGCGACCGAAGTTGCAGCGCCGGTGCGGCAGGCGATGACGGCGATGGCGAAGCTGATGACGACCACGGCTTATTATTTGTAAGCGGGCACAGGTTGCGGCCGATGATGCCGTCGCATGAACGCCCTTTCCCCTTCAAGGGGAAGGTCGGGATGGGGATGGGTTTCAAGCCGCGCCAGTGATGACCCATCCCCACCCCAGCCGTCCCCTTGACGGGGAGCGAGCGCCAAGTCAGTTGGCAGGCGTCGCTTGCGTCTCAGTTGCCAGATCGTCGACGATCTCGTAGCTATGCGTGATCGTGGCCGATTTCTCCAGCATGATCGAGGCCGAGCAGTATTTCTCGTGCGACAACTTGATCGCGCGTTCCACCAGATTCGGCTTGAGGTTGCGGCCGGTCACGGTGAAATGGAAGTGGATCTTGGTGAACACCTTCGGGTCGCTCTCGGCCCGTTCGGATTGCAACGTGACGTCGCAGCCGCGAATGTCCTGGCGGCTCTTGCGCAGGATCAGCACCACGTCATAGGCGGTGCAGCCGCCGGTGCCGGCCAGCACCACTTCCATCGGGCGCGGCGCCAGATTGCGACCGCCGCCATCGGGCGCGCCATCCATCGCCAGCACATGGCCAGAGCCGGTTTCAGCCAAAAAAGTCATTCCGGATAAACCGGTCCAGCGTACCGTGCATTCCATCGTATTCTTTCAAAAAGGTGAACTGGGTGTACCGACTGCCGCGCATGGCCCGCAGCGACGCGACCACGGTCCATGGCGGGGCGGGGCGCGCAACAGTGCGCTATTGTAACTGGAGTGGGCGTCACCATATTCATGCTGGTAGCAGTTGCGTTGCCACTGGAATTGGTGGAAGTATGGTTATTGCGCCGCAATCAAACAAGTTTCCGCGCGGAAATTATTTAATCTGGAATTTTGTCAGTAAGTAATTGATTTTGCACATGTTAATATTTAGCCGCGCTGGGAACCGGCACAATTGCACAGAAGTTTCCCAAAAGCATCAATAATTTGTTGCGCTGCACCATTCAATGCGCTAGAATAAAGCATGACTTGGATGTGCAGCGAAATGTGTAGCGAATTTGCAGCAAGGTTTCCGCAGTGCGTTTTTTCAGTCCGTTATTGCAACACCACAGCCCTAGCGGTTGTCTCCTCCTCCACCTCTTGACAATGTGGTTCAAGCCCGGCGCCTCGCAGCGGTGGGTTTTTTTTTGCCAGCGCCGTCCCTATTCCCGCCTGGTTTGACGCTGGGTCCCGAACAGCATATAATTGCCGGTTTTCCGTTCGCTCAGGAAAAATAAGGACGAGTCCGCACCGTCGTCAGCGATGGCGATGATCAGCGGAACCACCCAATTGAGCGAGTTAATCTAGTTAGGAAGTCAACATGAAAACATTTTCCGCTAAAGGCCATGAGGTCAAGCGCGAGTGGTTCGTGATTGACGCGACGGACAAAGTCCTCGGACGTGTTGCCAGCGAAGTGGCACTCCGACTGCGCGGCAAACACAAACCGGAATTTACTCCGCACGTCGACACGGGCGACTTCATTGTCGTCATCAACGCAGGCAAGCTGCGTGTGACCGGCACCAAGGCCACCGACAAGACATACTATCGCCACACTGGTTATCCAGGCGGTATCTATGAGACCAATTTCAAGAAAATGCAAGAGCGTTTTCCAGGTCGCGCGCTCGAGAAAGCGGTCAAGGGCATGCTGCCTAAAGGCCCACTCGGCTACGCGATGATCAAGAAGCTGAAAGTGTATGCGGAAGGCAATCACCCGCACGCTGCGCAGCAACCTAAAGCACTCGCCCTCTAAGGAATAGACATGATCGGTATTTACAATTATGGGACCGGCCGTCGCAAGAGTGCAGTGGCTCGCGTCTTCATCAAGGTCGGCACTGGCCAAATCATCGTCAACGGCAAGCCCGCGAACGAATACTTCTCGCGCGAAACCGGTCTGATGGTCATCCGTCAACCGCTGGAACTGACCAACAACCTTGAGCGTTTCGACATCAAGGTCAACGTCAACGGCGGCGGCGAATCCGGCCAGGCTGGCGCGGTTCGTCACGGTATCACCCGTGCGCTGATCGACTACGATGCAACGCTGAAGCCTGAGCTGTCGAAAGCCGGCTTCGTCACCCGCGATGCCCGTGAAGTCGAGCGTAAGAAGGTCGGTCTGCGCAAGGCACGTCGCGCAAAGCAATTCTCCAAGCGCTAATCATTTCGGCGCGGCGTCTTGTGTCTTTATACTTCGTTGCTGCTGGCTTGCCGTACTAACGTACTGTCTGCGCCAGCGCGCCTCGTCTAAAGCCACAATACTTGCTCCGAACAGTAGTGCCAAAAGCCGCTGGGTTTGCGCCCGGCGGCTTTTTCTATTGTGCAAGCGAATGTAACGAAGGCCCCACATTGCCCAGCAACAATAGAAAATGGCGGCCAAATCGCCTGTAAAATAAATCGTTTATGACGATCAACGCAGAGGAAAGAACATGATCAAAGTCGGTATCGTTGGCGGCACCGGGTATACGGGTGTCGAACTGCTGCGCATCCTGTCGACCCACCCTGAGGTCGAACTGACCGCGATTACTTCGCGCAAGGAAGACGGCTTGCCGGTTGCCGACATGTACCCATCGCTGCGCGGCCGCGTCGCGCTGGCTTTTTCGGCGCCCGAAAAAGCCCGGTTGACCGACTGCGACGTGGTGTTTTTCGCCACCCCGCACGGCGTCGCGATGGCGCAGGCGCCCGACTTGCTGGCCGCTGGCGTCAAGGTGATCGATCTGGCGGCTGATTTCCGCCTGAAGGATGTGACCGAATTTTCCAAATGGTATGGCATCGCCCACAGCTGCCCGCAAATCCTGGAAGAAGCGGTGTATGGCCTGCCGGAACTGAACCGCGCCGCGATCAAGGGCGCGCGCGTGATCGGCAATCCGGGCTGCTATCCGACCACCATGCAACTCGGTTTTTATCCGTTACTGAAAGCCGGCCTGATCGATGCGTCGCACCTGATTGCCGACTGCAAGTCGGGCGTCTCGGGTGCCGGTCGCAAGGCCGAAATGGGCTTGCTGTTCACCGAAACCAGCGACAGCTTCAAGGCCTATAGCGTGTCCGGCCATCGTCACTCGCCGGAGACGCGCGAGCAGCTGCAAAAACACAGCACACAGAAAATCGGCCTGCTGTTTACGCCACACCTGGTGCCGATGATCCGCGGCATGCATTCGACGCTGTACGCGCGACTGACGCAGGAGATCGACAACCAGGCACTGCAAAACCTGTTCGTCGACGCTTACAAGGATGAGCCGTTCGTCGATGTGATGCCATTTGGCAGCCATCCGGAAACCCGCTCGACCCGCGGCTCGAACATGCTGCGCCTGGCCGTACATCGGCCTGAGGTCGACGGCCAGCCGGGCGACCATGTCGTGGTGCTGGTGGTGCAGGACAATCTGGTGAAGGGCGCATCCGGTCAGGCGGTGCAGTGCATGAATTTGATGTTCGGGCTGGCCGAAACTACCGGTCTGCTGCACGTGCCGGTGATGCCATGAGTATCCGACAGCGGCGGCGCTCCATCGGCGCAGTCAGCCGGTGAAGCGCAAATCAGGTTTGCGGCGCAGCGCGATCGTTGCGCCCAGGATGAATATCAGCGGCCATCTGTCATGGCCGCTGAAAGTTGCGGTGATCGTGCTGGTGCTGGGACTGGGCGGCGCGCTGGCTATGTGGACTTACGACCTTGGACGCAGCATTTCTGGCATCAAGCCCGGTGTCAGCAAGGAGCAGGTAGCCGCGTTGCAGCAACAGGTCGCGCAGCTGACCCAGGAGCGCGACCAGTTGCTGGTGGCAGCCAACACCTCGGAATCAAATCTGAACATCGAGCGTTCGGCCCAAAAGCAATTGGCCCAACAGGCGCGGACACTGGAAGCCGACAACGCCAAGCTGAAGGACGACCTGGCGTTTTTTGAAGGACTGTTGCCGGCCGGCGCCGGCCCCGGCGCGATCGCGATCCGGCGCCTGACTGCCGAACTGGTGGCGCCGAATCAGCTGCGTTATCGCCTGCTGATGATGCAGGGCGGCAAAGGCGAGCGCGAGTTCACCGGCAATCTGCAACTGGCGGTGACGGTGACGCAGGGCGGCAAGAATCTGGTGATGCTGTTTCCAGATGAGAAATCCACCGAGCCGGATAAGTACAAGCTCGGCTTCAAGCACTACCAGCGGCTGGAAGGCGTGCTGACGCTGCCCGATGGCGCGACTGCCAGGATGATTCAGGCCCGCGTGATGGAAAAAGGCCAGCTGCGCGCGCAGCAGTCCGCTAATTTATGAATGCTTTCGAAGGAGTACAGAATGTTCAGCCGCAAGACTAAAAATACCATCGACAGCCTGATTGGCATCTCCACCACCATCAATGGCGATCTGCGTTTCAAGGGTGGCCTGCGGATCGATGGTCACATCAAGGGGAATGTGATCGGCGAAGCAGGCGAGCCCAGCATGCTGGTCATTTCCGAGCATGCGAAGATCGAGGGCGAAGTGCGGGTCGCGCATCTGGTGGTCAATGGCGAAGTGGTTGGCGCCGTGTATTCGACCGAACTGCTTGAATTACAGCCGAAAGCCCGCATCATAGGTGATGTCCATTACAAAACCCTGGAAATGCACGGCGGCGCACTGGTGTCCGGCAAGCTGGCCCATGACCAGGCTGCCGATCTGGTGCTGAAACTCGCGGCTTCCAGTACGTAAGTCCGCGACCGCGTATAATGATTGTATTGTTTGTCTGGTAGGAGCCCGAAATGAACGCAGCAGCGAACGCAGTAGCCGAAATGCAAGACGTGATCCCGTCCCCGATCGTGTTTTCCGATAGTGCCGCGCAGAAAGTCGCGCAACTGATCGAGGAAGAGGGCAATCCCGACCTGAAACTGCGCGTATTCGTGCAGGGCGGCGGCTGTTCCGGCTTCCAGTACGGTTTCACCTTCGACGAAATCGTCAATGAAGACGATACCACGATGACCAAGAACGGCGTCCAACTGCTGATCGATTCGATGAGCTACCAGTACCTGGTCGGCGCGGAAATCGACTACAAGGACGATCTGGAAGGCGCGCAATTCGTGATCAAGAATCCGAATGCCACCACCACCTGCGGTTGCGGTTCGTCGTTCTCGGCGTAAATTTTTTCGCCCCAAACAAGAAGGACGCTGCGGCGTCCTTTTTTGTTCCTGCTCCGCTTATGTTGAAGCCGCCCCGGCGAACGCTGGGGCCCAGTGCCTTTCGTCGCCAATTCCGGACTTTGTCTGGATCAATGCGCCCTCCTTACATTCTCGGATACAGCGAACCGACGATACGCAGGCCAGATTCATGTTTTTGGTGCTCTGGCCGGGGGTGGCCCGGCGGCCACTTACCTTTTTTGCTTCGCCAAAAAAGGTAAGCCAAAAAAGGCGACCGCACAGCCGCTGCCCTTCGGGTGCCCGTTTGTGCGTGGCAAAAAATGGGAAACGAAAACAACTCGCCTGCGGCTCAGACATTTTTCGTTTCTGATCCATTTTCTGCCACGCACAAACGGCAGCGTCTCAAGCGGATCAGATCAAAAGCAACCCCGCAACCCGCAATTGAAGGTCTGCCGATCAGACTAGGGAAATTACCGCGAAAAGAATTTTGGCTTGCACTCAAATCATTGATGTCGTCCCAGCGAACGGTGGAGCAGGGAATTCGGACAGTTTGCTGTCCGCCTGCGTAACGGTCTGCGCTTGCAAGCGCAGACGCGCCCTGCAAGGGGGGACCCAGTGTCTTTCGTCGCCAATCCGAGCTTCTGTCCGAATCGATGCGTCCAAACTACGTTCCCGGATACAGCGCACCCAGTATCCGCAACCCGCGTGCGCCCGTCACACCGGGTAAATTTCCCGGCTGGCGCTGACTGAAACGATGTGCCAGCCAGGCAAAGGCCAGCGCCTCGACCTGATTAGGCGCAACGCCAAGGATTGCGGTGGAGTGGACTTGCGTGGTCAGCTTGCGCTGTTGCAGCGCCAGTTCGAGTTGCCGCATCAGGTGGCCGTTGTAGGCGCCGCCGCCGCAGACATAGACTGCGCCCGCCTGCCGCGCATGGGTCGCAATCGCATCGGCCAGCGTGGTGGCAGTAAACGCCGCCAGCGTGGCCTGTACATCGGCTGGGGCCGGTGCCGCGTTCGATGTTAAAGCCGAACACCGCAGCAGCAGCGCTGCCAGCCAAGTCGGATGGAACAGGTCGCGGCCGGTGCTCTTCGGTGGCGGCAATTCGAAATACGGTACCGCGCGCAACGCGTGCAGCAGTGCCGGGATTACCTTGCCGCCGGCGGCCCAGGCGCCGTCGGCGTCATAGGCCAAGCGTTGATGCTGGGCGATCCAGGCGTCCATCAGCAGATTGCCGGGGCCGGTATCGAAGCCGAGCACACGGCCGTCGGCGGTGGTGCCATCGAGCACGCTGATATTGCTGATACCGCCGATATTGGCGACCACGCGAGTGGTGCCGGCCTGGCCAAACACCGCCTGATGGAAGGCCGGCACCAGCGGCGCGCCTTGGCCGCCAGCGGCGATGTCGCGGCTGCGAAAATCGGCGATCACGTCGATGCCGGTCAGTTCGGCCAGCAGCGCCGGATTATTGGTCTGGCGGGTGCAGCCGAGTTCCGGTCGATGGCGGATGGTCTGGCCGTGCACGCCGATCGCGCGCACGCGCTGCGGCGCAGTGCCGCTCTGCGCCAGCAATTGCGCGACGCAGTCGGCATAGTGGCGCGCCAGTTGATTGGCGCAGGCCGCTTCGCGCTCGATTTCATTGTCGCCCGGCGCCTGCAGCGCCATCAGCGCGCTGCGCAAAGACTCGGGAAACGGGACGTAGGCCGCGCCCAAGGAGTGCAGCGCGCCATCGGAGAAATCGGCGGCAATCTCGGTCAGCACGCCATCGACCCCGTCCAGACTGGTGCCGGACATCAGGCCGATATACAGCGGAGACTCTGTTGCGGAGGTCAAGTCGGTCAACCGGTGGCGGCTTATTTCAGCGCCAGCTTGATGTTATTGGCGTCCGGCGTCAGCAGCGCGAAGCGATGTGTCATGTCGGCCGCCACCTTGTGGAAGCGTTGCATCTCGGCGCCGGCCAGCGATTGCGCATTCGGCACGTCGACCGACAGCGGATCGCGCGGCACATCGTTGACGCGGAATTCGTAATGCAGGTGCGGGCCGGTGGCCCAGCCGGTGGCGCCGACATAGCCGATCACTTCGCCCTGGCTCACTTTCGTGCCCTTGCGGATGCCGGCCGCGAAGCGGCTCATGTGCGCGTAGACGGTCGAATAATTCGACCAGTGCTTGATCATCACGACATTGCCGTAACCGTTCTGGCCGCCGACGAACTCGATGGCGCCGTCGCCGGAGGCGCGGATCGGGGTGCCGGTGACGGCGGCGAAATCGACGCCCTTGTGCTGCTTCCACTGGCCGAGAATCGGATGCAAGCGCATCGAGAAACCGGACGAGATCCGCGAGAATTCGAGCGGCGATTTGAGGAAGGCCTTTTTCAGCGATTTACCGTCAATGCCGTAATAACCGCCGCCCTGGCTGCTGCCCGGCTCGTCGAACCAGACCGATTGATAGGTGTCGCCACCGTTATGGAATTCGCCGGCCAGGATGCGGCCGGCGCGGAGAAATTCGCCGTTCTGCCAGAAGCTCTCATAGACCACGTTGAAGCGATCGCCGCGCTGCAGGTCGGCGGCAAAGTCGATGTCGGTGGCGAACATGTCGACGATCTGCGTCGCGACCGTGTCCGGGATCTGGGCCGCGTCGGTGGCGGCGAACAGCGATGAGCGGATCACGCCGGAGTGCATTTCGATCCGCTTTTCGATCGTGGCCGGCAGCGCGGAAGCGGTGAAAGTCTGGTTCTTGCGTTCGATCACGATATTCTTGACCGGATCGTTCTTGCCGTCGATCATGGTGGCGCGCAGCCATTGCAGCTGGCCGTCTTCATTGGTTTCGGCCTGCACCGGCTTGCCGGCCCTCAGCTGCAGCACGCCGCGTGCGGTGGCGTCGCTCTTGATGAAATTGGCGGCGGCCTCATCGTCGATGCCTAGCCGGGTCAGCAGCGCAGCCAGGGTGTCGCCGGGGCGAACGCGTTCTTCGTGCGTGAAGGTTTGTGGCCGCTGTTCGAGCCCCGCGATCTGGCTGGACAGGTCTGGCAAGCGCAGTTCCTGCGCGATCGACTGGACCGGCAGATCGGACGCATCCGGTGCCATCGGCGCCACGGCGGCGGCGCCAAATGCGCACACCCCGCAAAACAGTGCCGAGAACGACACGATGCGGGTCTTGCGCGAGGAGCCGAACAACAGCTTGATATGGTGAGCGAGGGGCATGGTCTTATCTGAGGTATTTATCTGCTGCATTTATCTGAGCTGCAGGCAATCAGTTAAAATCTGGCGTCTTGGTCAGTTTTGCTTTCTTTTATTGTTTTTGTTGACACGCGGCAAGATTTAGAACCGATTATTATACCAAACGGTCGTTACGAGCCTATTTTTTTAAGATTTTTACTTTCGCCGCATCTATGAAACACCAGCCAGATCACACCATCAGCAATCCGTCGTCCGCGCCAAACGGCACACCACAGATGCCTGCGAGTGCGCCCAATCGGGTGCTTGCACTGTCCGAAAAGGTGCAGGAAGCGCTGCAAATCACCAAGCGCGGCGTCGAAGAATTGCTGATCGAAGCCGAATTTGCACAAAAACTGGCGCGCTCGGAGCAAACCGGCGTGCCGCTACGGATCAAGCTGGGCCTCGATCCGACCGCGCCGGACTTGCATCTGGGCCACACTGTCGCGCTCAACAAGCTGCGTCAGCTGCAAGATCTGGGCCATATCGCGATTTTCCTGATCGGCGACTTCACCTCGATGATCGGCGACCCGTCCGGTCGCAACGCCACGCGGCCGCCGCTGACGCGCGAGCAGATCGAGGAAAATGCGAAAAGCTATTTTGCCCAGGCCAGCCTGGTGCTCGACCCAAGCAAGACCGAAATGCGCTACAACTCCGAATGGTCGGACCCGCTGGGCGCGCGCGGCATGATCCAGCTGGCGTCCAAATATACGGTGGCGCGGATGATGGAGCGCGACGATTTTTCCAAGCGCTTCAAGGATGGCATCCCGATTTCGGTGCACGAATTCCTGTACCCGCTGATGCAGGGCTACGACTCGGTGGCGTTGAAGAGCGACCTCGAACTGGGCGGCACCGACCAGAAATTCAACCTGCTGGTGGGGCGCGAACTGCAGAAGGACTGGGGCCAGGAACCGCAATGCATCCTGACCATGCCGCTGCTGGAAGGGCTGGACGGCGTCGAAAAGATGTCGAAGTCGAAGAACAATTACATCGGCATCGCCGAGCCTGCCAACACCATGTTCGCCAAGCTGATGAGCATCTCCGACAGCATGATGTGGCGCTATTACGAGCTGCTGTCATTCCGCTCGCTGGCCGAGATCGCCGGCTACCAGGCGGCCGTCGCTGGCGGCCAGAACCCGCGCGACGTCAAGGTTGCGCTGGCGCAGGAAATCGTCACGCGCTTTCATTCGGCCAAGGCGGCTGAGGAGGCGCTGGCCGACTTCGTGAACCGTTCCAAGGGCGGCATCCCGGACGACATCCCGGAGCTGAGCCTGGCCGGCGCGCCGCTGCCGATCTCGCAATTATTGAAACAAGCCAATTTGTGCCCGTCGACCTCGGACGCAATGCGGATGGTGGAGCAGGGTGGCGTGCGGATCGATGGCGCGGTGATCAGCGACAAGAATCTGAAGGTCGAGGCCGGCACGGTGGTGGTCCAGGTCGGCAAGCGCAAGTTTGCGCGGGTCACGCTCAGTTGATCGCGCTGCCTTGATCGCACTCTTGCAGCGGGTCAGCCATGCCAGCGTGGTGGTCGATGGCGCCACGGTCGGCGCGATCGACGGCGGGCTGCTGGTATTGCTGTGCGCCGAACGCGGCGATGGCGAGGCGCAGGCCGACGCACTGCTGTCCAAGCTGCTGGCCTACCGCGTGTTTTCCGACGATGATGGCAAGATGAACCGCAGCGTCAGCGATGTCGCCGGCGGTTTGCTGCTGGTGCCGCAGTTCACGCTGGCGGCCGACACTAAATCCGGCACCCGGCCGTCGTTTACACCGGCGGCCGCGCCGGAGCTCGGGCGCAGGCTATTCGACTATTTCACCGAGCGCGCCCGCAGCCTGCATCCTCGGGTCGACACCGGCCGTTTCGGCGCCGACATGAAGGTGTCGCTGACCAACGATGGCCCGGTGACGTTCTGGCTGCAGGTCAAGCCGGCCGGCTGAGTTGGCGCAATAGTTTGCGTTAGCGCACGGCAAAAGCGGCGTCGGCCTGCACAATGGCGGGATATTTCAAAACGGGGAGGGCACGATGAAATTGTGGAGCGATTCCTTTGTCGATGGCGGCATGATCAACGGCAACAATGCATTCTGCGTCATCGATCCGACTACCCACGTACGGCTGGCGGCCAACAAAAATCCGCATCTGGCCTGGCAAGAAGTGCCGCCCGGCTGCCAATCGCTGGCGCTGATTTGTCACGACCCCGATGTGCCGTCGCGCGGCGACGATGTGAATCAGGACGGCAAGACTGTGCCGGCGGATTTGCCGCGCGTCGATTTCTTCCACTGGTCCCTGATCGACCTGGCGCCGACCCGGCAGGAGATAGCCGAGGGCGAATTTTCCGACGGCATCACGGCGCGCGGCAAGCGGGACGCGGCAGTCGGTAGTGCGCGCCAGGGGATCAATGACTATACCGGCTGGTTCGCCTCCGATCCGCAGATGGCGGGCGACTATTACGGCTACGACGGCCCGTGCCCGCCCTGGAACGATGCGATTTTGCACCGCTATGTATTTACGCTGTACGCGCTCGACATCGCACGGCTGCCGCTGACCGGGCGCTTCGACGGGCGGGCGGTGCGCGACGCGATGCGCGGCCATATCGTCGATCAGGCCAGCATCGTCGGCAGCTATACCTTGAATCCGACACTGCATCCGTGACTGAACCAGGCCCCGGGCCGAACCCAATGAGAACTGCTTGACCACAACCACTGAAATCCTGCTGATCCGCCACGGCGAAACCGCCTGGAATGCCGCGCGCCGGCTGCAGGGCCATATCGATATCCCGCTCAATGCCGCAGGCGAACGGCAGGCCGCCGCACTCGGACATGCCTTGCGTGGCGAGGCGCTCGACGCGATCGTCGCCAGCGACCTGCGGCGCGCGCTGCAGACCGCCCAGGCGGTGGCGCGCCATCGCAGCCTGCCGGTACAGACCGACGCGGCGCTGCGCGAGCGCTGCTATGGCGCGTTCGAGGGCTTGAATTACCATGAGATCGGCCGGCGTTATCCGGCCGAATATGCGGCCTGGCAGGCGCGCGACGTCGATGCGCCGGTGCCGCCCGGCGCCCGGGTCGGCGAAAGTTTTCGCCAGTTCTATACTCGTACCGTGGCCGCGATCCGGCATTGGGCCGAGCGGCATGCCGGCCAGAAAATTGCGCTGGTCGCGCACGGCGGCGTGCTCGAATGCGCGTATCGCGCGGCGCAACAGATGCCGCTGTCGACACCGCGTAATTTTCCGGTGCTCAACGCCAGCATCAACCGGCTCAGTATCCGCAACGGCGCGCTGACGCTGACCGGCTGGGGCGATGTCGCGCATCTGGATCAGGCGGCGCTGGACGAGGTCGATCAGCGCGTGCCCTAGCCGCCAGGAAGCGATTTCTGCCGAATACTCACCATTTTTGCGGGAGTATCAGGCTAAATTGGCCCTAGTCGCGCAGATTTATTGCGGCTTTAAAAATACTGTGCCCAGTATGTTGTCGGTGCAAAAGAGTTAAATGTATCCGTGCGGTAACATTATTGCTTGTTTGTTGAGCGAAAATGTCGCGACGGGAACAGAGATCGACCGCAAGCTCGGTTAAAATAGCGTCTTCCCCGTCGCATTCCCTCTTTCCCTCTTATCATCGTGCAACTCGGCCCCTATCTGCTGCGCAATAACGTGTTCGTGGCGCCGATGGCCGGCGTCACCGACCGGCCGTTCCGTCAGCTGTGCAAGCAGCTAGGCGCCGGCTACGCGGTGTCCGAGATGGCGGCGTCCAATCCGCGCCTGTGGCACAGCGAAAAAACCTCGCGTCGCACCAATCACGATGGCGAGATGGAGCCGAAAGCGGTGCAAATTGCCGGCGCCGATCCGGCCATGCTGGCCGAATGCGCCAAATACAACGTCGACCACGGCGCCCAGATCATCGACATCAATATGGGTTGCCCGGTCAAGAAGGTGTGCAACAGCTGGTGCGGCTCGGCGCTGTTGCAGGACGAGCAACTGGTGGGCCGGATCCTCGATGCGGTGGTCGCTGCGGTCGATGTGCCGGTCACGCTGAAGTTTCGCACCGGCTGGGATCGCGTCAACAAGAATGCGCTGACCATCGCGCGCATCGCCGAGGCCGCCGGCATCGCGATGCTGACCGTGCACGGTCGCACCCGCGCCGACGGTTATAGCGGCGACGCCGAATACGACACCATCGCGCAAGTCAAGGCGGCGGTGAAGCTGCCGGTGGTCGCGAACGGCGATATCACGACGCCCGAGAAGGCGAAACTGGTGTTGCAGGCGACCGGTGCCGATGCGGTGATGATCGGCCGCGCCGCGCAGGGCCGGCCGTGGATCTGCCGCGAGATCGCGCACTATCTGCGTACCGGCCACCACCTGCCGGCGCCGCTGGTGGCCGAGGTGCGCGCACTGATGGATGAGCACCTGCGCGCCCACTACGCATTTTATGGCGAATACCTCGGCGTGCGCACCGCCCGCAAGCACATCGGCTGGTATGTGCGCGACCTGCTCGGCGGTGAGGCCTTCCGCCAGCGCATGAATTTGCTGGAGGACTGCGACGCGCAGTTGGCCGCGGTCGACCAGTTCTTTGAATCGCAATCGGCCTATGGTCAGCGGTTACAATACGGCCTGGCGGAACAACGCATTGCCGCCTGATTTAGTGCGCTGTGATGCTGTTGCAATGAAACGATTTACCGAAGTAATAATGATTTCAAAAATAACATCCAAAAAACAAATAAAAATGAGCAGCAAAGCATGAGTAAAGAAAACATCCAGGAAGTTGTGCAACGCAGTCTTGAAGAATTTTTCAGTGACCTGGGCGAACAACAGCCATCGAATATCTACGATATGGTGGTGCTGACCGTCGAAAAACCGATGCTGCAAGCGGTGATGGCGCGCGCCGAAGGTAACCAGTCGCATGCGGCAGAGATGCTCGGCATCAACCGCAATACCCTGCGCAAGAAGTTGCAGCAGCACGGGCTGCTGTAAGCGTCTCCGGCTGCATCTGCCCGGCACCCACCGTATCCTGCGATCCTCCGGATTCCAGCACTATTCCAGATACCTCAATACGACACGACAATGATCAAACAAGCCCTCATCTCCGTATCCGACAAGACCGGCGTCCTCGACTTCGCACGCGCGCTGGCGGCGCAAGGGGTCAAACTCCTGTCCACCGGCGGCACCGCAAAACTGCTGGCCGACAATGGTGTCGCGGTGACCGAGGTGGCCGATTACACCGGCTTTCCCGAAATGCTGGATGGCCGCGTCAAGACCCTGCATCCGAAGGTGCACGGCGGCATCCTGGCGCGCCGCGATTTTCCCGAGCACGTCGCCGCGTTGGCCCAGCACGATATCCCGACCATCGACATGGTGGTGGTCAATCTGTACCCGTTCCAGCAAACCGTCGCCAAGGACCAGTGCGCGCTGGAAGACGCGATCGAGAACATCGACATCGGCGGCCCGGCCATGCTGCGTTCGGCGGCCAAGAACCACAAGGACGTGGTGGTGATCTGCGATCCGGCTGACTACCCGCTGGTGCTCGATGAAATGAAGTCCGGCAACGGCGACGTGTCCTACGACACCAAGTTTACGCTGGCCAAGAAGGTGTTCGCGCACACCGCGCAGTACGATGGCGCGATCACGAATTATCTGACCAGCCTCGGCGCCGACAAGGCGCACGCCACGCGCAGCCCGTATCCGCAGACGCTGAACCTGCATTTCGACAAGGTGCAGGAAATGCGCTACGGCGAAAACCCGCACCAGTCGGCGGCGTTCTACCGCGAGCTCAATCCGGTCGCCGGCGCGCTGGCCAACTACCGCCAGCTGCAAGGCAAGGAACTGTCGTACAACAACATCGCCGACGCCGATGCCGCGTGGGAATGCGTGAAGACCTTCAATGAGTCAGCCTGCGTCATCGTCAAGCACGCCAATCCGTGCGGCGTCGCGCTCGGCGTCGATGCGCTGGAGGCATACAGCAAGGCGCTGCAGACTGACCCGACCTCGGCCTTCGGCGGCATCATCGCCTTCAACCGCGAATGCGACGGCAAGGCGGCCGCCGCAGTCGCCAAGCAATTCGTCGAAGTGCTGATCGCGCCGTCGTTCAGCGCCGAAGCGAAACAGGTATTCGCCGCCAAGCAGAACGTGCGCCTGCTCGAAATCCCGCTCGGCGCCGAGATCAACAAGTACGACCTGAAGCGCGTCGGCGGCGGCCTGCTGGTACAGGCGCCGGACGCCAAGAACGTCGGCCTGGATGAGTTGAAAGTGGTGAGCAAGAAGCAGCCGACCCAGCAGCAATTGCAGGACCTGATGTTCGCCTGGCGCGTCGCCAAGTTCGTGAAGTCGAACGCGATCGTCTTCTGCGGCAACGGCATGACGCTCGGTGTCGGCGCCGGCCAGATGAGCCGCATCGACTCGGCCCGCATCGCGTCGATCAAGGCGCAGAACGCCGGCCTCAGCCTGGCAGGTTCGGCGGTCGCGTCGGACGCCTTCTTCCCGTTCCGCGATGGCCTGGACGTCGTGGTCGATGCCGGCGCAACCTGCGTGATCCATCCGGGCGGCTCGATGCGCGATCAGGAAGTGATCGATGCGGCCGATGAGCGCGGTGTGGTGATGTTGTATACGGGAACCCGGCATTTCCGGCATTGATGCGCGTTAGAGCGCTGACATTCCCTTTAAACGGAGATGTCGCATTTGGACCTGACTACTCCGATTAACGACACTGGGTCCCAGCGTTCGCTGGGACGACAGTTTTGAAGGTGAGAGGTTGAGCGTGGTTCAGCGATTTTTGGCTTGGATGCTCACCTCGGGCACGAACCGATTGCTTCATTGGACGCAAAACGACTGCACCGTCCAATGGGAGAATTGCCCAACAACCGTCGTCCCAGTGAACGCTGGGACCCAGTGGCGTACGTAAATGGCGTACTACACGTATTTCATGGCGAGCCAGCGCAACGGCACGCTCTACATCGGCGTCACTAACGATCTGATACGACGCGTTCATGAACACAAACAGGGATTCGTCGCCGGCTTCACCAGACAACACAATATCAAGACGCTGGTGCATTTCGAAGTATTCGAGGACATCATCAACGCGATAGCACGCGAGAAACAGTTAAAGGCGTGGAAGCGCGCCTGGAAAACCGAATTGATCGAACTCGCGAATCCGTACTGGAACGACCTGTATCCCGACATCGTGTAACGCCACTGGACCCCAGCTTTCGCTGGGGTGACGCCCAAAATTTGAATCACCTTGCACACCCATGAGAATCCTCGGCATCGACCCCGGCCTGCGCACTACCGGCTTCGGCGTGATCGACAAGCAGGGCCAGCAGATCGCCTACATCGCCTCCGGCACCATCAAGACACCCGATGCCAGTTTGCCGGAACGGTTGAAAGTGATCATGGATGGGGTCGCGCAGGTGATCCGCACCTATCAACCCGATTGCGCAGCAATTGAAATCGTGTTCGTCAACGTCAACCCGCAATCGACGCTGTTGCTCGGTCAGGCGCGCGGCGCCGCGATTTGCGGACTGGTCGATGCCGACTTGGAGGTGGCCGAATACACCGCGCTGCAAGTGAAACAGGCCGTGGTCGGCAACGGCAAGGCCAAGAAAGAGCAAGTGCAGGACATGGTGCAGCGCCTGCTTTCGCTGCCCGGCATGCCGAGCGCCGACGCCGCCGATGCGCTCGGGGTCGCGATCGCCCATGCGCATGGCGGCGACAGCCGCGCGCGGCTGGCGGCGATTGCGCCCGATCTGGCGCGCAAGGGCTTGCGGGTCAAGGGCGGGCGGCTGGTCTGAAGCGGTTCCCGGCGCGCAGCCGGTGACCGTACTGCATCCATTCCCTGACCAGGCTGGCATTGCGGCCGCCTCACACCCTGGATTGGTTTTCATCCAACTGGCTGCGCGCCACTGGTGAGGAGTCAGCTATGACAACAATCTGCCGCCTATACCGTGCCCGGCTTTGTCGCTATTATGTCCATTGTATCGTCGCTTTGCGCGTGTTCCGTCCACTCACCCTCACCTTATTGTCTGCCACTCATGATCGGTCGTCTCTCCGGTATCCTGCTCGAAAAAAATCCGCCGCAATTGATCGTCGATTGCAACGGCGTCGGCTACGAGGTCGATGTGCCGA
Organism: Pseudundibacterium arcticum; assembly: GCF_042646465.1. Lineage (NCBI taxonomy): Bacteria > Pseudomonadati > Pseudomonadota > Betaproteobacteria > Burkholderiales > Oxalobacteraceae > Pseudundibacterium > Pseudundibacterium arcticum. Next base: position 60,727 of record NZ_JBHRTP010000041.1, on the reverse strand, counting down.
TGAGCACCTTTTACAATTTGCCGGCGATCGGCGACAAGCTGAGCTTGCTGACCCACATGGCGGTACGCGAGGATGCACATCTGCTATACGGCTTTGGCAGCGCCGAAGAGCGCAGGGTGTTCCGGCAATTGATCAAGATCAGCGGCGTTGGCGCCCGTACCGCGCTATCGATCCTGTCCGGCATGTCGGTGGCCGATCTGGCGCAGGCGGTGACGCTGCAGGAAGCGAGCCGGCTGACCCGCGTGCCCGGTATCGGCAAGAAGACCGCCGAACGGCTGTTGCTGGAACTGAAGGGCAAGCTCGGCGCCGACCTCGGACCGGCGGCCGGTGCGGCGCAGCACGAGGCCAGTTCCGATATCCTGAACGCGCTGCTGGCGCTCGGCTATTCGGACAAGGAGGCGCTGTTGGCCATGAAGCAGGTTGCGGCCGGCAGCAGCGTGTCGGATGGCATCAAGCTGGCGTTGAAGGCCTTGTCCAAGCCCTAATGTGAATGAATTATTGAGCGAGTTCTCGCAGAGTCAGCAATGAGCATCCAGACCGACAATTTCACCGAACAGCGCATCATCGCCGCGACGCCAGCCTCGCCCAACGAGGAGGCGATCGAGCGCGCGCTGCGGCCCAAGCAGCTGGACGAATACGTCGGCCAGGAAAAGATCCGCGACCAGCTCGCCATCTTCATCGCCGCCGCCCGCAATCGCAAGGAGGCGCTGGATCACACGTTGCTGTTCGGACCGCCGGGCCTCGGCAAGACCACGCTGGCGCATATCATTGCACGCGAGATGGGTGTCAACCTGCGCCAGACCTCCGGTCCGGTGCTGGAGCGGCCGGGCGATCTGGCCGCGATCCTGACCAACCTGGAAGCCAACGACGTGCTGTTCATCGACGAGATTCACCGGCTGTCGCCGGTGGTCGAGGAAATCCTGTATCCGGCGCTGGAAGACTATCAGATTGACATCATGATCGGCGAAGGGCCGGCGGCGCGCTCGGTCAAGCTCGATCTGCAGCCGTTCACCCTGGTTGGCGCCACCACCCGTGCCGGCATGCTGACCAATCCGCTGCGCGACCGCTTCGGCATCGTGGCGCGGCTCGAGTTCTACAACGCCGCCGAGCTGACCCGGATCGTGACGCGCAGTGCCGCGTTGCTGAAGGCGCCAATGGATCCCGACGGCGCGCACGAGATCGCCAAACGCTCCCGCGGTACGCCGCGCATCGCCAACCGTTTGTTGCGGCGGGTGCGCGACTATGCCGAGGTCAAGGCCGACGGCGACATCACCAAGAAAGTCGCCGACGCCGCGCTGGCGATGCTGGACGTCGATCCGGTCGGATTCGACCTGATGGACCGCAAGCTGCTGGAAGCGGTGTTGTTCAAATTCAGCGGCGGTCCGGTCGGGATCGACAACCTGGCCGCGGCCATCGGCGAGGAGCGCGACACCATCGAGGACGTGCTGGAGCCGTATCTGATCCAGCAGGGCTATCTGCAGCGCACGCCGCGCGGGCGCATCGCGACCCCGGCCGCCTACAGCCACTTCGGCGTGACTGCGCCACGCACCGGTCCCAACGGCGAGTTGTGGAATACACCGCTGGAGCGCACCACATGAGCGCGCTAATGCACGCCACAGCCAGCGATGCGGCGGCGCCGATAGACGTCGCGGTTGGCATCCTGATGCGGCCCAATGGCGACGTGCTGCTCGGCCAGCGCCCGAGCGGTAAGCCGTACGCCGGCTACTGGGAATTTCCCGGCGGCAAAGTGGAGCGCGGTGAGAGCATATTCGATGCGCTCAAGCGCGAATTCGTCGAGGAGCTGGGCATCACGATCGTGTCGGCCGAGCCGTGGTGCGGCGTCGAGCATGTCTACGAGCACGCCCACGTGCGCCTGCATTTCTACATCAGCCGCGACTGGCGGGGCGAGCCGCAGAGTCTGGAAGGGCAGGCGTTTGCATGGCAGGGCCACCTTTCGGTCGAGCCGCTATTGCCGGCGACGATACCGCTGATCGCGTGGCTAAACCTGTTGCGGCATTGAATCACGGCGCAAGCTGTTTGCATACTCCTGTGGTCAGTTGTTAATTGCGCATAGAAATAATCGGGAAAATAGAGATACTCCCGATCGTAGCCAAGTCAAGGTGGCAGAATTGCGCGCCGGGGCGCGCCAGCTTGTTGCTTGATTGCAGGTTCTGCATCGGATTCGGTTTGCCAGCGTTCATCTCGATTAGGGGGACAGTTCGTGAAAATCATCGTTTTGGGCAGCGGCGTGATCGGCACCGCATCGGCGTATTATCTGGCGCAGGCCGGGCACGAGGTCAGCGTGCTCGATCGCCAACCCGGTGCCGGGCTGGAAACCAGTTTCGCCAACGCCGGCGAAGTATCGCCCGGCTACGCAGCGCCGTGGGCTGGCCCCGGGGTGCCGCTGAAGGCGATCAAATGGTTGCTGATGCGGCACAGTCCGCTGGTGCTGCGGCCGGGTCTCGATCCCGCGATGTGGCGCTGGATGTGGCAGATGCTGGCCAACTGCAGCAGTCGCCGCTACGAAATCAACAAGGGCCGCATGCTGCGGCTGGCCGAATATAGCCGCGACTGCCTGCGCGAACTGCGCGCCACCACCGGCATCCGCTACGACGAACGGATGCAGGGCACGCTACAGCTGTTTCGCAACCAGCAGCAACTCGACAGCGCGGCGCCGGACATCGCGATCCTGCAGCGCTATCAGGTCGCCTATCAATTGCTCGACGGCGCCGCCTGCGTGGCCGCGGAACCGGCGTTGGCGCGGGTGCGCGAAAAATTCGTCGGCGGACTGCGCCTGCCGGGTGACGAAACCGGCGACTGTTACAAGTTCACGCGTCGGCTGGCCGAACTGGCACAGGGTCTCGGCGCCCGCTTCGAGTACGACGTCACGATCCAGCACATGGTGGCCGACGACGGTCAGATCAGCGGCGTCCAGACCGAGGACCAAGTGCGCAAGGCCGATGCCTACGTGCTGGCGTTGGGCAGTTATTCGCCGCTGCTGCTGCGCCCGCTCGGGATCCGGCTCCCGGTCTATCCGGTCAAGGGCTATTCGATCACGATCCCGGTGCTGGACGCTGCCGGCGCACCGGAGTCGACCGTGATGGACGAGACCTTCAAGGTGGCCATCACCCGGCTGGGCGACCGGATTCGGGTCGGCGGTACCGCCGAACTGGCCGGTTACGATCTGCGCTTGCGCCAGGCGCGGCGCGACACGCTGGAGCATTCGGTCAGCGAGCTGTTTCCGCAGGGCGGCGACCTCAGCCGCGGCGAATTCTGGTGCGGACTGCGGCCGATGACGCCGGACGGCACGCCGGTGCTCGGACCGACCCCGTATCGCAACCTGTACCTCAATACCGGTCACGGAACGCTGGGCTGGACCATGGCGTGCGGTTCGGGTCGGGTGCTGGCCGATCTGGTGTCAGGCCGGCGGCCCGAGATCGACCTGGACGGCCTGTTCATGGATCGCTACGGCCGTCACGACGGGCCGAGCGCGTCGCCCCCGGCGCTCGGCAAGGATGCCCGGGTCGGTTAGGCCGAATTGCGGATGCGCATCGTTTGCAGGGGTATGTGACAATTCACGCCGTTTTTATTGCGGGATGCGTCGCAGATCGGTAGGAGTATGTGGCGGAAATGCAGCGGTCTGGCCACGGTCGATCCGCTCACAGCAGCGCAGCGCTACTGCGCCAGGTCTTGGTGGTCGTCGTCAAGATCTTCCGGTTGCTTGACCACCGGGATCGCGTATTTTTCGGCGGCCCAGGCACCCAGGTCGATTTGCTTGCAACGCTCGGAGCAGAACGGGCGGAACTTGTTCTGTTCGATCCATTCGACTTTTTTACCGCAGGTGGGGCAATCGACAACAGCAGGCATGATATGGAAACCAGTTTGAAAGCGGATTGAAACGTTAGAAATTACACAGCGTCAGGTCGAACGGCACATCGTCTTCAAACGACTTCGGCTTCATGTCGCCGCCCTGGGAGGTGAAGCGCACCCACAGCATGTATTTGTTGGCCGAAATCTCGGGAATCGCGCCCAGCGTCGCATCCAGCGTCAGGCGCAACATCTGGTATTGCTTGCCTTGCAACATCTGCTGATAGCTGCCGGCAGTGGCGATCAGCTTGACCGTGCTGCCGGAATCGCGCAGCAGGCGCAGCACCAGATTGAGTGCGTCGAACAGCGGTGTCAGCGGTGCAAACCAGTTAGCGATGTCGTCGAAACGCTGCTGCGGCGACCGCTGCTGCCACGCATAGTAGGACGGCAGATCGAATTCACAGGCGCCGCCGGGGATGATGGTGCGGCCGCGGATGCTCATCAGCCACTCGTTGTCGCGCACATTCTGGCCGGTCTTGCCCTGAGCGGCCATCAATGCCGCGCTAGTGCGATCGAGCTCGGCCAGGATCGCATTGAGCGCTTCGATTTGTACATTCGGATTGGACTTGTAGCCGAGCAGGGTTTGCTTTTGCCGCTCCAGTTCCTGCAGCAGGTCAGACTTCAGGTCGGCGCGGCCGGCGACTTCGAGCATTTCAAAGATCGTCGATAGTGCAACATGGTGTTGCAGCGCATGTTCCTGATGCAGAAAAAAAGAGAACTTCTCGTACAGGTCTTCCAGCCGCAACAACGTGCGAATACGCTCGTTGAAAGGGTATTCGTAGACGATCAAAATGACATCCCTTTATAAGTTGGGTCGCGAGAGCTTGCCGTCATTGTCCGTGCCGCAATGTGTATGCCGTGATTCTGAACCAAGCGCCGCAAAATTACAAACGTTACGGCTGCTTTATCGGGGTTGCACCGGCCAATCCTTTATAGAAAGCATGCAAACGGCCAATCTCCGGAATCAAATCGGCCGCGCTGCGATCATTGAGCAGCACATCGTCGGCCGCCGCCAGTCGTTGCGCGCGGGTGGCCTGGGACGCCATGATGCTGCGCACCTGGGCTTCGGTGAGCGCACTGCGCTGCATCACGCGCGCCAACTGCAAGTCTTCGGGGCAATCGATCACCAGCACGCGCGACACCTGTTGCCGCCAGTTACCCGATTCGACCAGCAGTGGCACCACGAACATCAGATAGTCGCCTGGCGCCTGCGCCGCAGCCGTCGCGGTCTGTTGCCGGATCAGCGGATGCAGGATCGCTTCCAATCGTTGTCTGGCGGCCGGATCGGCAAATACCTGGGCGCGCATTTTGGCGCGATCCATGGCGCCGGAGGGCGCCAAAAAGTCCACGCCGAATTGGGCGACGATCGCATCGATGGCCTGGCCGCCGGGGGCGGTCAGCTGGTGGGCGATCAAGTCGGTGTCGATCACGGCCGCGCCCTGCGCCGCGAATAGATCGGCCACCGTGCTCTTGCCGCTGCCGATGCCGCCGGTCAGTCCGACCGAAAGGCGGTCACCGATGGGCCTGACGGATGCCAGCACGATCGTCAGCCAGCGGCGTCAGGACAGCAAGCCGAACGCGGCTTGTGCGATCGGTTTGCCGTACAACAACGCGATCATGCCGGCCGCCGCCAGATACGGACCGAATGGAATCGGGTTGTCGCGCCCGCGCTTGGCGAACAGGATCAGCGCAATGCCGACCACCGCTCCGACCACCGACGACAGCAGCAGGACAATCGGCAACATCGACCAGCCGAGCCAGGCGCCGAGCGCAGCCAGCAGCTTGAAATCACCATAGCCCATGCCTTCCTTGCCGGTCGCGAGCTTGAACAGCCAGTAAATCGACCACAGGCACAGATAACCGGCGGCGGCGCCGATGACGGCGTCGGGCAGTGCCACGAAAGTCCCGCTCAGATTGACCAGCAGTCCGCACCATAACAGCGGGTATGTCAGGTCATCGGGCAACAGCTGGGTGTCGGCATCGATGAAGGTCATCGCGATCAGCAAATAGGCGAACACCAGTGCGGCGAGCCCGGCCAGACCGCTGCCGAAATGCCATACCAGGTAGGCCGACAAGGCGCCGGTCAACAGCTCCACGATCGGATAGCGGACCGAAATTGGCGCCTTGCACTCGATGCATTTGCCGCGCAAAAAAAGGTAGCTGATTACCGGGATGTTTTCCAGCGCGGTGATTTGGTGGCCGCAATGCGGGCAGGCCGAGCGCGGCACCATCAGGTTGTAGCGAGTGGTATGTGGCAGCGGTTTCCCGCTCTCCTGCGCCACATAATTGTCCGACTCGCGCTGCATCATCTGCGGCACCCGGTAGATCACCACGTTCAGGAAACTGCCGATCAGCAGGCCGAACAAACCGGCGAGCGCGGCGCTGGGAACACTGCCGGGTGTGGCGAAGACTAAAAAATCGAGCAGCATATCAATGTAATTTCCAATCGACGGCGTCGATTAATAAGATGTTTCAATCCGCCATTTGCGGACCCGATGCGGTGCGGTCGTCAAGACTCCTGGTTGCCAGCCGCTCAAGTTTTTGGTGATTGTCAAAGCCTGTCGCCGTTGTTCCCACCATTGCTTGCTGGGCCATATTAGAACATACCGGCAGGCAAAGTGGTCGATGGGTAACATATTGCATGGGTTCGAGAGGGTCAAGATTGCAGGCGAGGAGACCGATTTCCATCGCGCCGACAGGGAGTTATTGCGCATCGGGCGGCGCCAACAAGGACCAAGTGCCCTCCATGCTTCGTCGGTGGGAGCGCGTGATTTTCGAACGTAGTTCCGTGCCGACACATCGATGCAGATGTTATGCCGGCCAGCAATTCCAGTGCAGCTGGCCGCACTGTTCTCCGCATGATGCATCAACGCCTCTGGCGTGATAGCGATGCGCTGCAGTTAACCATTTTTTGCATTGCCAAGAAAGCAACAAGGAGCTGGATCATGGATCCAACTCCTTGTCGGCCGGCGGTGGTGTGGCAGCGGTTCAGGCCAATCGAAAAGCAGGTCCCGCTGCATGGCCCCCAAAGAGGCGCCACCGCGAGGCGCGCCCCCACTCAATCGGCATCAGACCACCGAGCCGAGTTTGAAGATTGGCAGGTACATCGCAATCACCAGGCCGCCAATCAGCACGCCCAGGATTACCATGATCAATGGCTCCATCAGGCTCGACAATGATGCCACCGCCTCATCGACTTCTTCCTCGTAAAAATCGGCGACCTTGCCCAGCATGCTGTCGAGCGAGCCGGATTCTTCGCCGATCGACACCATCTGCGTGACCATGTTCGGGAACACGTCGGCATTTTGCATCGCCACCGTCAGGCTGGTACCGGAAGAGACTTCCATTTGAATCTTTTTGGTGGCGTCCAGATACACCGCGTTGCCTGCGGCGCCGCCGACCGAATCGAGCGATTCGACCAGCGGTACGCCGGCGGCAAACATGGTCGCCAGCGTCCGGGTCCAGCGCGCGATGGTGGCCTTGCGAATGACGGCGCCAAAAATCGGCAATTTGAGCAAAGTCCGGTCCATGAATCGCTGGACTTTCAGTGAGCGTCGCCAGGCCTGGAAGAACAGGTACAGACCGCCGAACAGTGCGCCGAAAATGATGTACCAGTATTTGACGAAAAAATCGGAGATCGCCATCACGAACAGGGTTGGCGCCGGCAGGTCGGCACCGAAGCTGGTGAACACTTCCTTGAACGCCGGCACCACCCAGATCATGATCACCGCGGTGACGATGAAGGCGACTGCCAGGATCGACACCGGGTAGAACAGGGCCGACTTGATCTTGCCCTTGATCGCCAGCGTCTTTTCCTTGTAGATTGCGAGACGGGTCAGCAGATCTTCCAGGATACCGGCCTGTTCGCCGGCGCCGACCAGATTGCAAAACAGCGGGTCGAAATACAGCGGGAATTTGCGGAATGCCTGATTCAGGCTGGTGCCGGTCTCGACATCGGAGCGAATGTCCTGAATCAGTTTCGAGACCGATGGATTGGCATGGCCCTTGGCGACAATGTCGAACGATTGCAGCAACGGCACACCGGCCTTCATCATCGTGGCCAGCTGGCGGGTGAATAGCGAGATGTCCTTGTCGGTGACCTTTCTGCCGGAACGGAAGCTTTTCTTCTTGACCTTGGTGACCAGGATGCCCTGACGCCGCAAGGTTGCGTTGACGACGGCTTCGCCGCCAGCGCGCAATTCGCCGGTGACCTTCTTGCCCATCCGGTCCTTGCCCTCCCAGGCAAAGATCATTTCCTTTGCCGGGCGGGCGCCTGCGGCCATGCCTGTTGCGGTTGCCATGCTTGATCTCCCGTTTTATTCGTTGGTGCAGCCGAGCACTTCTTCGAGGCTGGTCAGCCCCTGCTTGACCTTTTGTAATCCGGACTGGCGCAAGGTTCTTACGCCTTCACTCTGTGCCTGCCGTTCGATTTCGGGCGCGGTGCCATTGGCCAGGATGATGCGCTCTATCTCTTCGCTGATCGGCATGATCTGGTAGATGCCGACCCGGCCCTTGTATCCGCTGCCGCTGCAGCGTTCGCAACCGACTGGCTTGTAGGGGTGCCAGGTGCCGTCCAGCTCGTCTTCATTGAAGCCGGCCTGGACCAGGATTTCATCCAGAATCACGGCGGCTTGCTTGCAGTTGCACAGCCGGCGCGCCAGCCGCTGTGCCGTGATCAGAATCACGGATGACGCGATGTTGAACGGCGCGACGCCCATATTCATCAGCCGCGTCAGCGTCGACGGCGCATCGTTGGTGTGCAGCGTCGAAAACACCATATGACCGGTTTGCGCCGCCTTGATCGCGATGTCGGCAGTCTCCAGATCGCGAATCTCGCCGACCATGATGATGTCGGGATCCTGGCGCAGGAAGGCCTTCAGTGCCACCGGGAAGGTCAGGCCGGCGCGGTCGTTCACGTTGACCTGGTTGACACCGGGCAGATTGATCTCGGCCGGATCTTCCGCCGTCGAGATATTGATGCCGGGTTTGTTGAGAACGTTCAGGCAGGTATACAAGGACACGGTCTTGCCGGAGCCGGTTGGTCCGGTCACCAGTACCATGCCGTAAGGACGCTGGATCGCTGCGAGCAGCGTTTCTTTTTGATCCGGGTCGTAACCGAGCGCGTCGATCCCCATCTGCGCCTGGGTCGCGTCCAGAATACGCATCACGGTCTTTTCACCAAACAGGGTCGGCAGCGTGCTGACCCGGAAATCGATTGTGCGCGTTTGCGACAGCACCAGCTTCATGCGGCCATCCTGCGGTACGCGTTTCTCCGAAATGTCGAGCCGGGACAGCACCTTGATGCGCGACACCAGTTTTTCCTTGATCGACAATGGCGGCTGCGCGACGTCGCGCAAGATGCCGTCGACCCGGTAGCGGATTCGGAAAAACTTCTCGAACGGTTCAAAATGGATATCGGATGCACCCTGGTTGATCGCATCAATCAGGATTTTTTGCAGGAATTTGACGACCGGCGCGTCGTCGATTTCGCTGCTCGCGGCATCGGCTGCCGCGGTCGTGTCCTCTTCGAGGAACATGATGTCCTGATCGTCGCCGATCAGGTCATTCAAGTTTTGCTCGGCGGACTTACTATAGCTTTCCAGCAGTTTCAGCAGGCTATCGTGCTGCACGATCACCGGTTCGACGTTCGATTCGGTCTGGAATTTGATCTGGTCCAGTGCCTGCGTATTGGTCGGATCGGAGATCGCGACGAACAGCTTGTTGGCACGCTTGGCCAGCACCACCACGCGCTGACCCTGCATCAGCTTGGCGTCGATGATCTTTTCCGGGATCAGTCCCAGATTGAAGGCCGACAGCTCCAGCATCGGATAGCCGAACGTCTCGGCACAGAACAGCGCGAGCGAGCGAGCATCGATGCCGCCACCCTTCAGCAGCACATCGATAAAGCCAGTTTTTTCGGTCAGCGCCTGTTTATGCAGTGTTTCTGCCTGCTGCGCGGACAGCCGTCCGGCTTGCAGCAAGGCGCGAGCCAGACCGGACAGGGCGGCGCCGGAAGCCGGGTTGGGGAGGACTGCAGCCATAAAAAATCGCTAAAAATAGAGCCGAGAGCCGGACAAAAAACGTCGGAATTGCGTTAGATGATGCCTACAGGCATCTGTTTTGTAAAGATATTGTGATCCCCGTCGATCGGTTTGTTGCGCCAAGAGCCGATAGTTTTGCCAAAAAGTCACTTGGTAGCCCGTCGGGCTGACAGAGAATCGGCTGTTAAAACCGCCGAGGGGGCACGGTGTCACCCGCTGCCTGGTCAATTGCGCGCAATTGACGCTGAAAGTCCGGCAAAATCTGGTGTCGGTCAGCGCATTTTTCGCTGCGATCCCGCCAGTCCGGCGGACGCGCAAAGGCGTTGAAATTGCGGTTTGATCAGATTTTTGAGGGGTTTTGGAGCGTGTCGGTGAGTCGGATCAGCTTGACCACCTTGATCGCCTGGTTCTGGACCTGCACGATCTCGATGATGCACTGGCCGAGCTTCAGGCTGACGTTGGCCTCCGGGATGTCCTGCAGCAGTTCCAGCAGTAAGCCGTTCAGCGTTTTCGGTCCATCCACCGGCAGATGCAGGTTGAGGCGCTTGTTGATGTCGCGCAGCGTGGTCGTGCCTTCCAGCAGGCATGCGCCATCCTCGTCCCAGCCGAATGCATCGGCACGCGCGGCACCCGGCACCGAAGTCGTGAATTCGCCGATCATCTCTTCGATGATGTCTTCCAAGGTGACCAGGCCCTGGACCTCGCCGTATTCGTCGACGATGATGCCGAGCCGTTCGCGATTTTCCTGGAAATACTGCAGCTGGGTAAACACGCCGGTGTCTTCGGGGATGAAATACGGCGGCGTCAGCAATGCGCGGAAATGGTCGACCGTCAGTTCCTCTTCCTGATTCAGCAGCGCGACCGCCTTGCGCACGTGCAGGATGCCGGCGATCCGGTTGATTTCGCCCTCGTACACCGGCAGCTTGTTGTGGTAACAGGTGGTCAGTTGACGCTTGATTTCCTCGACTGGCACGGCCAGGTTCAGGGCCTCGACCTGGGAGCGCGGAGTCATGATGTCCTCGACCGAAATGGTCTCCAGATCGAACAGGTTGAGCAGGATGCTCTTGTGTTTTTGCGGAATGAAATTGCCGCCTTCGAGTACGATCGAGCGCAGCTCTTCCGGCGACAGGCGCTGCTCGTGGGCCGCCTTGCCGGTCTTGATGTGCAGTGTTTTGAGCAGGCCGGACACGAACAGGTTGACGAACCAGATTACCGGCTTGGCCAGCGCCATCAAGGGTTTCAGCAACATGCTGCTGGTCAGCGCGATGCGCTCCGGATAGGTGGCGCCGATCACCTTCGGCGAGATTTCGGCAAATACGATCAGCAGAAAAGCCACCGTGCCGGTCGCCATCGTCAGCACCCGCTCGTGATTGCCAAAGGTCGAAATCGCGATCGCCGTCACCAGCGCTGTCGCCATCGCATTGATCAGGGTATTGGCGATCAGCACCAGCGACAACACCTTGTCGGTGCGGTCGAGCAGCCACAGCGTGGTGGCGGCGCGTTTGCTGCCGCGTTTGGCAAGATGGCGCAGCCGATGCCGGTTGGCGGCCATCAGCGCGGTTTCGGCCATTGCGAAAAACGCGGACAGGAAGATCAGTAGAAAGAGTGCAAGAATTTGCACCCACAAGGGCACGGCATCCAAAGGGTCACCGTCAGGTAGTTGAAAAGGGGGTGCAAGTGGTGCTGCAGGATTGGTCGGGGTGAGAGGATTCGAACCTCCGGCCTCTACGTCCCGAACGTAGCGCTCTACCAGGCTAAGCTACACCCCGACGGCAGCGGGCGCATCATCGTGCCGGCTTAATGATTACGATCCACCGCGAATGCGCACAATTGTAACAAAGAATCCTTGTATTGACCATCTGGCAAGGATGCGATCGACGCCGCTGCGCGCGCGCTGGCCTGCGCGGCCTGTTGCCGGGTATAGGCCAGTGCGCCGGAGCTGGTGATGGCGGCCAGAATCGCATCGAACTGGTTTTCGTCGCCGTGCTCGATGCAGGCGCGCACCAGTTCGCGCTGTTCCGCGGTGCCGTGTTTCATCAGATAAATCAGAGGCAGCGTGGGCTTGCCTTCGCGCAGGTCGTCGCCGACGTTCTTGCCGATCTGTTCGGCGTTGCCGGTGTAATCGAGCACGTCGTCGATCAACTGGAACGCAGTGCCGAGCGAGCGGCCGTATTCGGCGGCGGCTTCGATCTGCGCCTCGCCGGCACCGGAAACGAGCGCGCCGAGTTGCGATGCTGCCTCGAACAGTTTCGCAGTCTTGGAGCGGATCACCTGCAGGTAACGCTCTTCAGTGACGTCCGGGTCATGCATGTTCAACAACTGCAACACTTCGCCCTCGGCGATCACGTTGGTCGCATCGGCCAGAATCCGCATCACGCGGACATTGTCGACCGCCACCATCATCTGGAAAGCGCGCGAATACAGGAAGTCACCCACCAGTACCGACGCTGCGTTGCCGAACAGTGCATTGGCGGTCTGGCGGCCGCGCCGCATCGACGACTCGTCCACCACGTCGTCGTGCAGCAGAGTCGCGGTATGAATGAATTCGACCACCGCCGCCAAGTCATGGTGGTGGCGCCCCTGGTAGCCATACGCATTGGCCACCAGCAGCACCAGTACCGGTCGAATCCGCTTGCCGCCGGCGCTGATGATGTATTCGGCGATCTGGTTGACCAGACTGACGTCGGAATGCAGTCTGTCGCGGATCACCAGATTGACGGCCTCCATATCGGTGACGATCGACTGGGAAATGAGGTCTTGGGCGGTGCTGTGGGTAGTGGCGGACAAGGCGAACCTGCAAGGAATCGAGTGTGCCGGGATTATACGATGCGCGGCCGGCTTGGACAGGCCCGGCATGGAATCAAATTCTGGCCGGAGCGACAGCGGCGGCCGCGGCGCGCCCCGCAACCGCCGCCGCGGCAATGAATTTTTTGGAGAGTATGTTGCCAAATCACGCATTTCTCGCAAGAACTTTATGGGTCTGTAAAAATACAGTGGCCAGTATGTTTTCTGTTCAGGGGCTCGGTCGGCGATCGTTGCAGGCGCCGCCGGTGCCATAAATTGACGTTTTGGCGTCGCTTGGCGACGCCGACAGGGTCCGCAGGAGCACCGCGCTGCGGCCAGGTTCCGCACTTTTGACCGCAAACATAAGTCCATGTATAATTGGAGGTTTTCCCGATTCCGTCTGCCTATCCGGCGGGTCGGCGAGAGAAAGTTTCTTCAATTTTTTCGATGAGGTTTCACATGTACGCGGTCATAAAAACCGGTGGCAAACAATATAAAGTTGCTGCTGGCGAAAAACTCAAAATAGAACAGATACCGGCTGACATTGGTTCCGAAATCACACTTGATCAAGTGCTCGCAGTGGGCGAAGGTGACACCATTAAATTTGGTGCGCCACTGGTCGAAGGTGCAACGGTGCTGGTTACGGTAGTGGCGCAAGGTCGTCACGATAAGGTCAAGATTTTCAAGATGCGTCGTCGTAAGCATTACCAGAAACATCAAGGCCATCGCCAAAATTATACGGAAGTCCAGATCGTTTCGATCAACGCTTGATCTCAGCCATCGAGCGTTAGCAGCAATAACCAGTTACCAAGGAGTCTCAAATGGCACATAAAAAAGGCGGCGGCACTACGCGCAACGGCCGCGATTCCGAGTCAAAGCGACTTGGCGTTAAGGTCTACGGTGGTCAATCCATCAATGCAGGCGGCATCATCATTCGTCAACGCGGCACCCCGGTGCGCGCTGGCGAAAACGTCGGCATGGGCAAGGATCACACCCTGTTCGCGCTGGTTGGCGGCAAGGTAAAGTTTGTCGTCAAGGGCGCCAATCAGAACCAGTTCGTGACCGTAGTACCTGCCTAAGCATCTGTCTGAGTACGGCTCGGCCGGCATCGGCAGCGCCTCGCGCTAAGACTGCAAGCCCCGTCTCGGTTGGTGTTTCAAGCATATTGTAAGGCGCAAGCCTTCCATCGAAAGGCTCTGCCCCTGGTAGAGCCTTTTTAGTTTTATGGCGGCACAACATGAAGTTTATCGACGAAGCAAAAATCGAAGTCATTGCCGGCGACGGCGGCAATGGAGTCGCCTCCTTTTGTCGTGAAAAATTCAGGCCTTTCGGTGGCCCGGACGGCGGCGATGGCGGCAAGGGCGGCAGCATCTGGGCCGTGGCCGATCGCAATATCAATACCCTGGTCGATTATCGCTATTCCAAGCTGCACAAGGCGCGCGACGGCGAAAACGGCCGCGGCGCCGATTGCTACGGCAAGGGCGCGGACGACATCATGCTGCGCATGCCGGTCGGCACCCTGATTGCCGACCACCTGACCGGCGAAATCATCGCCGACCTGACCGAACATGGCCAGGTCGAGCTGCTGGCCAAGGGCGGCGAGGGCGGCTGGGGCAACATCCATTTCAAGTCCTCGACCAACCGCGCACCGCGCCAGAAAGGCGACGGCAAGCCGGGCGAGCGGCGCGAGCTGCAGCTCGAACTGAAGGTGCTGGCCGACGTCGGCCTGCTCGGGATGCCGAATGCCGGCAAATCGACCTTCATCACGGCGGTATCGAACGCGCGTCCGAAGATTGCCGACTATCCGTTCACCACGCTGCATCCGAATCTGGGCGTGGTGCGGGTCGGCCATGAAAAGAGCTTCGTGATCGCCGATATTCCGGGTCTGATCGAAGGTGCGGCCGATGGCGCCGGCCTCGGCGTGCAGTTCCTGCGTCACTTGCAGCGCACCGGCTTGCTGCTGCATGTGGTCGACCTGGCGCCGTTCGACGACACGGTCGATCCGGTCAAGGAAGCCAAGGCGCTGGTCAAGGAATTGAAGAAATACGATGAGGCGCTGGTCGAGAAGCCGCGCTGGCTAGTGTTGAACAAGCTGGACGTGGTACCGGAAGACGAGCGCAAAAAGCGCGTCAAGGACTTCGTCAAGCGCTTCGGCTGGAAGGCGCCGGTATTCGAGATTTCGGCACTGAATCGTGACGGCTGCGAGGATCTGGTGATGGCGATTTACGCCCATTTGGCCGAGAAAAAGCAGAACGAGCACCGGGCCGAGGAAACCAGCATGACCGAGGAGGCGCGCGGCATTAATTCGATCGATCCGGACGATCCGCGCTTCAAGCTCATGGAGTAGCGATCCGGGCGCGGCAGTGCGCCCGGTGTTACGTCCGGTATTGCGCTCAGATCCACATCCGTTCGCCCTGAGCGGACGGTGGACGGAGTCAAGGGGGCGAACGGGCGTCATTGAATCAATGTCGTTCGATCCGTTGTCCGAACCCGGATCAACGGCGCACCGAGGCAGCATCAGCGACCAGCGTCGATTTTCTTTGTGCCGTGCCAGTTCGCATGATTGAGCCATCCATAACCGCATACATTCCAGCATGGATTCCAGCATGAATTCCGTCATTCAAAGCGCGCAACGTATCATCGTCAAGGTTGGCTCATCGCTGGTGACCAACGACGGCAAGGGTCTTGACCACGCCGCGATCGCCAACTGGGCCATGCAGATCGCCCATCTGCGCGGACTCGGCAAGCAGGTGGTGCTGGTCAGTTCCGGCGCGATCGCCGAAGGCATGCAGCGACTCGGCTTCGAGCGCCGGCCAACCGGCGTCCACCAGCTGCAAGCCTGCGCCGCGGTCGGCCAGATGGGGCTGGCACACATCTACGAGACCAGCTTCCGCCAACACCAATTGCATACTGCCCAGGTCCTGCTGACGCATGCCGATCTGGCCGACCGCGAGCGTTACCTGAACGCGCGTTCGACCTTGTTTACGCTGCTGCAGATGGGCGTGGTGCCGATCATCAATGAAAACGACACGGTCGTCACCGACGAGATCAAGTTTGGCGACAACGATACGCTGGGCGCACTGGTCGCGAACCTGATCGAGGCCGACGCCCTGATCATCCTGACCGACCAGCGCGGGCTGTACAGCGCCGATCCGCGCAAGCATCCGGATGCGAAATTGGTGCATGAAGCACAGGCCGGCGATGTCGCGCTGGAGGCGATGGCCGGCGGTGCCGGCAGCGGTATCGGGCGCGGCGGCATGCTGACCAAGATCCTGGCCGCCAAGCGCGCCGCCAGCTCCGGCGCGCACACGGTGATCGCGTGGGGCCGCGAAGAAGATGTGCTGAGCCGGCTATCGGCCGGCGAAGCGATCGGTACCCAGTTGACTGCGCAAACCGGGCGTCTGACCGCGCGCAAGCAATGGATGGCCGATCACCTGCAAACAGTCGGCCGGGTCGTGCTCGATGCCGGCGCGGTGCAGAAGCTGACCCAAGAAGGCAAGTCGCTGTTGCCGATCGGCGTGACCGCGGTCGATGGCGAATTCGGTCGCGGCGCAGTGATCACCTGCGTCGACCCGGGCGGCCGCGCCATCGCGCGCGGACTGTGCAACTACAGCAGCGCCGAGGCGCGTCGCATCATGCGCCATGCGTCGAGCGAGATCGCCGGAATTCTGGGGTTTGTCGAAGAACCTGAGCTGATTCATCGCGACAATATGGTGTTGGTGTAGGGAGGGGCAACCCGTTGCGCGGAGGTTGTTCCATCGGGCCGCTTTGCCGGCACGGCGGGTACCGGATCGCAGCGCCTGCCGGCGCCGCGTACCGCGATGATTAGTCATTCTGCGTCTTCAAGGGCAAGGGCTCGGGCCGGATGTCCTCCGCGATCGCGACCTTCGGTCCATGCGGCTGCCGCAGATAACGCGCCACATTGCGGTGTTGTACTGTTTGCGCCGGCCACGCCAGAAAGCGCGACAACTCCTTCAGCGCGCGTTCATAGACATCGCGCTTGAATTCGATTACGACATCCAGCGGCACCCAATAGTCGTGCCAGCGCCAGGCGTCGAATTCCGGATGGTCGGTCAGGCGCAGGTTGATGTCGCTGTCACGCCCGACCATGCGCAGCAGATACCAGATCTGCTTCTGGCCGCGATAATGACCGCGGATTTCACGCTTGATGAAATGGTCGGGCACTTCATAGCGCAGCCAGTCGCGGGTGCGACCGACGATCTTGACATGCTCCTGGCGTAGCCCGATTTCTTCTTCCAGCTCCCGGTACATCGCCTGCTCCGGCGTCTCGCCGTATTTGATGCCCCCTTGCGGAAACTGCCATGAGTGCTCGCGCACCCGTTTGCCCCACCACACCTCGTTCTGGGTGTTAAGCAGGATGATGCCGACGTTAGGGCGAAACCCTTCACGATCCAGCATAGTGCACCTCAAACTTTCTGCGACCGGGCGGCCTTCAATACATGTTATTTTGCTCAAGAATGCGCATTGGGATGATTTTCTTGCAACGCGAACCATGCCGGGCAGGCATCAAAATTGTGCACAAATGTGTAAAGTAAAGGCGCATCAGCCAGCTAATCCTTTAAAATTGAGTTGATTATAACTCTCTCTTTTTAAAAAGAATTCACCGTATGCGCGCCTCACGTTTTTTTATTTCAACGCTTAAAGAAGCCCCGTCCGATGCCGAAATCGCCAGTCATAAACTGATGATGCGCGCCGGTATGATCAAACGTGTCGGTTCCGGCATCTACACCTATATGCCGATGGGCCTGCGCGTGATCCGCAAGGTCGAGGCGATTGTGCGCGAAGAAATGAATCGTTCCGGCGCGATCGAGTTGCTGATGCCGGTGGTACAGCCGGCCGAGCTGTGGCAGGAAACCGGGCGCTGGGACAAGATGGGGCCGGAGCTGATGCGGGTCAAGGACCGCCATGGTCGCGACTTTGCGATCCAGCCGACCTCGGAAGAAGTGATCACCGACGTGGTGCGCACCGACATCAAGTCATACCGCCAGCTGCCGATCAATTTCTACCATATCCAGACCAAGTTCCGCGACGAGCGCCGGCCGCGTTTCGGCCTGATGCGCGGTCGCGAATTCACCATGAAGGACGCTTATTCGTTCGACCGCGACGTGGCCGGCATGCAGCAGTCCTACCAGATCATGTACGACGCTTATGTGCGCATTTTCAGCCGCTTCGGCCTGCAGTTTCGCGCGGTGGCGGCTGACGTCGGTGCGATTGGCGGCACCGGTTCGCATGAATTCCACGTGATCGCCGACACCGGTGAAGACGCTATCGTGTATTGCCCGAGCTCCGATTTCGCGGCCAATGTCGAGGCCGCCGAGGCGCTCAGCTTGACCCCGGCGCGCGCGGCCGCAAGCGAGCCACTGACCAAGACGGCGACGCCGGGCAAGGCCAAGTGCGAGGACGTGGCCCAATACCTGAAGCTGCCGCTGGCGCAGACCGTCAAGTCGATCGTGCTGACGGTGGAAAAAGAAAAGGGTAATGAAACCTGGCTGCTGCTGCTGCGCGGCGACCATGACATGAACGAGATCAAGGTCAATAAGATCGCCGGCCTGGCCGGCGGCTACCGCTTCGCGACCGAGGCCGAGATCGTCGAGACCTTCGGCACGCCGCCTGGCTACCTGGGCCCGATCGGCACCAAACAGCCGGTCACGGTGGTGGCGGACCGCACGGTCGCCAACATGCACGATTTCGTGTGCGGCGCCAACGAGCTCGACTTCCACCTGACCGGCGTCAACTGGGGCCGCGACCTGCCGGAACCGCTGGTAGCCGACCTGCGCAATGTGGTTGAAGGCGATCCGTCGCCGGACGGCAAGGGCGTGCTGGCGATCCAGCGCGGCATCGAAGTGGGCCATGTATTCCAGCTCGGGACCCGCTACTCGGAAGACATGCAGGCGACCTTCCTCGACGAGCACGGCAAGCCGCAGCCGCTGCAGATGGGCTGCTACGGCATCGGCATCACGCGCATCCTGGGCGCCGCAATCGAGCAGAATTTCGACGACAAGGGCATCATCTGGCCAGCTTCGCTGGCGCCGTTTGAAGTGGTGTTGTGCCCGATGGGGTACGACCGCAGCGAGACCGTCAAGGCCGAGACCGACAAGCTGTACGCGGCGCTGCAGACGGCCGGCGTCGATGTGATCGTCGACGACCGTGGCGAGCGTCCCGGCGTGATGTTCGCCGAATGGGAGCTGATCGGCGTGCCGCATCGCATCGTGATCGGCGAGCGCGGGCTGAAGGAAGGCAATCTGGAATACCAGGGCCGGCGCGACGCTGCGGCCACACCGGTAGCGCTGGATGCCATGGTCGAGTTCGTCAGCGCTAAATTGGCCGCATGAGCTCGTCAAAAATACTGTCCCTCAGTATTTTTTATCCCGCAATGAAATCGGGCGGGATAACAATGGTTTTGCCTGATACTCCCGTTATTTTCAAATTTGAGCCGCAATTTGAGCCGCAATTTGCGCATCAATGGCGAGCGCATCGGCCGGCTGGCGGGGCGTACCGATGAGGCGCCGGGCCGGCTGGTCGCGGCTGCTGGCGGGCGCCGTCTGCCTGACTGCGCTGCTGGCCGGTGCCGGCAGTGCGCAAGCCGGCAACCAGAAGGAAGAGGCGATCGCCGATGCGATGCGGCTCGCCTTGTCCAACGCGATCGCCGACGCCCGGCCACCGAAGCCGAAATTCGGCGACATCAACGAGCGCATCCGGTATCTGTATTGGCTCGGTGAGATGTCCGAGCGCCTGAAAAAGAAGCTGCCAGATCCGCAGGTGCGCATCGAATTTCTGGAAACCGCCTGGTACGAAGCCCGTCGCGCAGGCTTGGACCCGGCGCTGGTGCTGGGCCTGATTCAGGTCGAGTCGGCCTTCCGCAAATACGCGCTGTCGTCGGTCAGCGCGCACGGTTATATGCAGGTCATGCCGTTCTGGACCCGGGTGGTCGGCGATAGCGACAGCAAGAAACTGTTCAACATGCAAGCCAACCTGCGTTACGGCTGCGCGATCCTGCGCATGTATGTCGACATGGAAGGCGGCAACCTGTACCTGGCGCTGGGCCGCTACAACGGCAGCCGCGGCCGGCCCGAATATCCGAACGCGGTGCTGGCGGCCTGGAAGCGCTGGGAATTCAAGACCTGATGACCGCTGCGCACCCGATCGCGCCAGGTCGTACCAGACCTTGGCACGCGCTGGTGTAGTCCTGCATCCTGCATCCTGCATCGGTGGCTGGTCTCGGCCTGGCGCCGTGCCGGTTCGCCGCCGGTCCTGGCAACGTCGCTGCGATCGTCACAACCGCCCCTGCAATTGCGACGCATACGCGGTCGATCCCGGCCGCTGTGCTGGTTCATCGGGTGCCCGCCGCGCGTCGCCGTCAAGCCATCGCGCCGCGGCGCCGCGACCAGACAGTTTCCCGCCCGGCGCCATTGAAATCGGCATCCTCTGCTCCGGTCACGGCGGTCGATGCGCCACCAATCCAGTCTGAATCAGGCCATCGAGGCGACTTGGCGGCGAGCGTGTAAAAAATATTGTCGGTCATGCAATTGTCATGCGTCGGTCATGTATCAGTCACATTGGGCCGGTATATTTCAGGCTTTTCCAGTCGGGGGTGATGCGATGAAGCTTACAAGTGGTTTGGCCGTGGCGATGGCCGTGGCGATCTTGGCCGGGTGTGGCAGTGCAACGACGACAGTGGCCGATGCGCCCAGGAACGTCATCTTCTTCCTGGGCGATGGCATGGGCATGACCACCATGACCGCGGCGCGGATCTATGCCGTTGGCGAGGAAGGCGAGTTGACCGTGGACACGCTGCCCGAGACCGCCTTCGTCAAGACCTTCTCCAACGACGCGCAGGTGACGGACAGCGCGCCGTCGATGTCGGCCTACATGACCGGCGTCAAGATGAACAACGAAGTATTGTCGATGTCCTCCAACACCGTGGCAAAATCGCCGGTGGCCGACGCCAATGGCAATCTGCTGGCCAATAACTGCGGCACTGGCAACGGCACTGCCGTCACCACCCTGGCCGAAGTCGCCAAGAGCAAGGGCCTGTCGGCCGGCGTCGTGACCACCACCCGCGTGACGCACGCGACGCCGGCTGCGGTGTACGCCCACATCTGCCATCGCGACCTGGAAAACGACATCGCCGCGATGCTGGTTCCGGGCGGCACCGGCTTCAACGCCGCGCTCGGCAGCGCCGGCCTGGATGTGGTGCTGGGCGGCGGCACCCAGTTCTTCACGCCGAAAGACAAGGGCGGCAAGCGCGCCGACGGCCGCGACCTGGTGGCGGAAATGAAGGAGAAGGGTTATGCCTATGCCGGTAATGTCACCGACCTCAAGGCGATCGACCCGGCTGCCACCGAGCGCCTGCTCGGCCTGTTTACGCCCGGCCACATGAGCTACGACCTCGACCGTGACCCGAGCAAGGAACCGAGCCTGGCCGAGATGACGACCAAGGCGATGGATGTGCTCGGCAAGAACAAGAAAGGTTATTTCCTGATGGTCGAGGGCGGCCGCATCGATCACGCGCTGCATGAAACCACCGCCAGGAAGGCCTTGCAGGACACAGTCGCATTCGACAACGCGATCAAGGCTGCGCTCGACAAGGCGCGCGTCAGCGATCCTGACCTGAAAAATACGCTGATCGTCGTCACCGCCGATCATGACCACACCCTGGTATTGAACGGCTACGCGCAGCGCACCGGCAAGACCGACGCCGGCAAACCGGGCGTATTGGGCCTGCTCAAGAACGTGACTTCCGGTTTGCTGGAGAAGGATCTGGACGGCGCGCCATACACCATCATCGGTTTCGGTAATGGCGAGAGCCGCACCCAAGCCAGCCGCGCCGGCATGGCCAGCCTCGACGACAACACGGTCGGCGCCAACACCTACCACCAGGAAGCGGTGATCCGCGTCTCGGCGGGCAACGAGACCCACGGCGGCACCGACGTCTTCCTCGGTGCGATCGGCAAGGGCGCCGAAAATTTCCTCGGCACCATCGACAACACCAAGGTGTTTTCCCTGGTCAGGGCGGCCGTCGACTTGTAATCGACACCGCTGTTGCCATCGCAGCTTCAAGCCCGCTGCCAGTCCACGCCCAGGCGCGGGCTGGCAGCGGCGATGATGAAGCAGCACCACACTCATCAGGACCCAGGAGACCATCATGATCAAGCGTAACTGTATTCAGCGTCATTCTTTCAAGCGTAACGAAGTTAAGCGTCACTATTTGGCGACGATGTGCGCCGCCGCATTTTCCATCACCCTGGCGCTACCCGCCTTTGCGGCCGGCGAAGCCAAGAACATTATCTTCTTCCTCGGCGACGGCATGGGCCCGACCACCGTGACTGCTGCCCGTATTTTCAAGTACCAGGAAGAAGGCGCGCTCAATTTCGAACAATTGCAGCGCACCGCGCGCATCAAGACCTATTCGAACGACGCCCAGACCACCGACAGTGCACCGTCGATGTCGGCCTACATGACCGGCGTGAAAATGAACAACGACGTGCTGTCGATGTCGACCGACACCAAGGCAGTCGCTCCCGGCAAGGACGTCAATGGCAACCTCGGCGTCAATAACTGCGTGGCCGCTAACGGCAAGCCGGCCGCAACCATCCTGGAGCTGGCCAAGGCCAAGGGCAAGGCGACCGGCTCGATCACCACCACCGAGCTGACCCATGCGACGCCGGCCGCGACCTACTCGCATATCTGCCACCGCGACACCCAGTACACCATCGCGGCGCAACTGGTGCCGGGCGGCGCCGATTTCAATGCGGCGCTGGGTGACGGCGTCGACGTGCTGATGGGCGGCGGCCGCAACCACTTCACGCCCTACGTTGCCGTCACCAACGTCAAGGGCCGGGCCGACGGCCGCGACCTGCTGGCCGAACTGACTGCCAAAGGCTACACCGTGGCCGCCACCAAGGCCGACATGGCCGCTGCGCCGAGCAACAAGAAGTTCATCGGCCTGTATAGCAGCAAGAGCCATCTGGAATATGAGCTGGACCGCGTCGCCGTGCCGCCGCTCGGCGAAGGCGCGACCCAGCCGAGCCTGGCCGAGATGACGGTCAAGGCGATCGATATCCTGTCGCAAAATCCGAACGGCTATTTCCTGATGGTCGAAGGCGGCCGCATCGACCACGCGCTGCACGGCACCAACGCCAAGCGCGCGCTGGTCGATACCATCGCGTTCGACGATGCCGTCAAGGCCGCGCTCGACAAGATCAAGGCGACCGATCCGACGCTCGCCAACACCCTGATCGTGGTGACGGCCGATCACGACCACACCATGACCTTCAACGGCTACGGCAAGCGCGGCAACCCGATCCTCGACATCAACCGCAGCTACCGCGACGGCCAGCCGTCCAAGGATGCCGACGGTAACACTTACACCACGCTGGTGTTTGGCAACGGCCCGAACCGGCCCAATCTGCGCACCAACCTCGACAGCGCCGCAGTGCTGGCCGATAACTACCAGCAGGAAACCGGTGTGCGCCTGGCCAGCGAGACCCACGGCGGCGGCGACGTCAAGCTGCTGGCGACCGGCGCCGGCGCCAACGTGTTCAAGGGGACGCTGGACAACACGAAAGTATTCGGCTTGCTGAAATCGGCCTTCGGTTTCTGACCGGACAAAATCGGCGCGAGCCGCGGATCTGTCAGCCACGGCATGAGCGCCGTGCTGGCAGGTTTTCCTGGATTCAACGAAAGAGTGACGATCATGTTTTCCATCAAGCGTTTGAACCACCGCCTGTGCCTGGCCTTGCTGTGCGCCGCCGCACCGCTCATGTTGACGCCCGCCGCACATGCCGCGCCAGCGGCCGTGAATGCCGCGCTCGACGGGCCGGATCTGGACCTGTCGGTGCAGTATTACAGTCGCGTCCTGACCGCCGAAGGCGTCGTGCGCGAGATACGTTACACAGAAAAGATGTTGCGCCGCCCCGGCCATGTCTGGGTCGAGCGCGTGCTGCCGGCAGCGATGGTGGCCGGTAGCACGCACGATGAGGCGCACGATCAGGCGCACGAACACAAGCATTTCAATTACGTCGTATTGCCGCGCCACGTAGCGCGCGACGGCGCGAACCTCCGACTGGAATTTGTCGATGTGCAGGAGCGTTCGGTGGTGGCGATCGCACCGACCGAGTACGAGAACGTGAATTTCGACGGCTCCTGGGCCAACGCGTTTTTCCTGATCGATCCGCAGGGCGTCGCCGGCTTGCCGCTGTCGAAACAGGTGTCGGTGGTGGCGGGGGCGCACTGGCGCGAGCGCGAGAAAAATGGCCAGTTCCAGCGCGTGTTGTGGGACGACAAGAAAATGATCCCGCTGGTGGTGGAAACCGGCGACCGGGCCGGGACCACCTTCCGCCGCATCGAAGTCAAACCGCAGGCCAGCCTCGCCAAAACTTTGCCATGGCAGAACCTGAAGGGCTATGCGCAGAAGGAATACGCCGATTTCCTAGACTAGGAGTCTGCCGGGCCTGATCGTGAAGCCCGAGAGTGGCGCTCGGGCGCGCGAGCGAACATACCGCCTGGGGCAGCGATGGTCGGTTCGATTGCCGTAAAAAAAAAGCCCGGGCAGTGATCGCTGAGATCACTGTCTGGGCTTTTGCCTGCAAGGCGACCGCAATCGCTGCGCAAATTATTTCAGGTGATCGGAAATCAACTTGGTCATCTCGAACATCGAGACCTGCTTCTTGCCGCCAAACACGGCTTTGAGCTTGTCGTCGCCATTGATCATGCGACGGTTCTCCGGATCTTGCAGGTCGTTTTTCTTGATGTAGTCCCACACCTTTTTGGTGACTTCAGTGCGCGGCAATGCTGCTGCGCCGACCACGGCCGCCAGCACGGCTGACGGTGTCATCGGCTTCATGAATGCGGCGTTTGGCTTGCGTGCCGGTGCATCTGCTTTTTTGACTGCTGGCTTGGCCGCTGCTTTGACAGCTGGCTTAGCCGCAGGTTTAGCTGCAGGTTTGGCGGCTGCAGTTTTGGCAGGCGCTGCTGCTTTCTTTGCCGGTGCTGCTTTCGCTACCGCGGGTTTCTTGGCTGTTGCCATATTCAAGCCTCCTTCAAAAAAACTGTTGAGAAAGTTGCGCTATTGTTGGGGAAATAATCGCAAGGCCAATATTGGTGCGGTTTTTCCTGCGATGCAAGTGTTTTTTCGCGATTTGACAACAATCTGCGCGCTTGTGCCGCGCTGGGTGTCACTTATTCGATGCGCCATAGGAAAAACGCCCGTTTGCGGGCGTTTTTGCGTGCCGTTTTGACGGCACCCTGAATGGTCAAAATCGATGCTCAATTCCGCGCCCAAATCGATGACCCAAATCGATGATCAGGGTCCATCGTTTGCCTGCGCGACGCAATTCAACGCATGCCCGGCATCACGCCTTTCATGCTGCGCATCATCTTCATCATGCCACCACCCTTGAGCTTCTTCATCATCGCCTGCATCTGCTCGAACTGGGCCAGCATCCGGTTCACTTCCTGCACCTGGACGCCGGCGCCGGTGGCGATGCGGCGTTTGCGCGAGGCCTTGATCAGCTCCGGTTTGGCCCGTTCCTGCAATGTCATCGAGTTGATGATGCCTTCCATCCGCCGCACCTGCTTGTCGGCCTGATCCATGTTGGCGCCATTGGCGGCCTGCTGCATTTGCGCCGGCAATTTGTCCATCAGGTTGGATAGCCCGCCCATTTTTTTCATCTGCATCAGCTGCATCTTGAAGTCGTTCAGGTCGAACTTGCCGCCGACCTTCAGCTTCTGGGCCAGATCCTGTGCGGTCTTGACATCGACGCCTTTGCGCGCCTCTTCGACCAGCGCCAGGATATCGCCCATGCCGAGGATGCGATTGGCCATGCGCGATGGATCGAACGCTTCCAGCCCGTCCAGTTTTTCCGACACGCCGGCGAACTTGATCGGCTTGCCGGTGATGTAGCGCACCGACAGCGCGGCGCCGCCGCGCGCATCGCCGTCCAGCTTGGTCAGCACGATGCCGGTCAGCGGCAGCGCATCGTTGAAGGCCTTGGCGGTGTTGATCGCATCCTGGCCGAGCATGGCATCGACCACGAACAGGGTCTCGATTGGTTTCACGGCGCCATGCAGTGCGGCGATTTCCTGCATCATCGCTTCGTCAATGCCGAGCCGGCCGGCAGTGTCGATGATCAGGATGTCGTGGTAGTGTTTCTTTGCGTAATCGAGCGCGGCCAGCGCGATCTCGACCGGCTTGTCGTTGACGTGGCTCGGGAAGAAGTCGGCGCCGACCTGCGCAGTGACGGCTTGCAGCTGCGCAATCGCGGCCGGTCGGTAGACGTCGGCCGACACGGTCAGCACTTTTTTCTTGTGCTGCTCCTGCAGGTATTTGGCCAGTTTGCCGACGGTGGTGGTCTTGCCGACACCTTGCAGGCCGGCCATCAGGATGACCGCCGGTGGCTGGGTCGCAAAGCTCAGCTGTGACGCCTGCGGACCGAGGTCGGCGCCCATCAGCGAGGCCAGTTCCTGTTGCACCACGCCGACCAGCGCCTGGCCCGGCGTCAGTGACGAAATCACTGCTTCGCCCAGCGCCTTTTGTTTGACGCGGGAAATGAATTCGCGCACCGCCGGCAGCGCGACGTCGGCTTCCAGCAATGCGAGCCGCACTTCGCGCAGCATCTCGGCGGTATTGGCTTCGGTCAGACGAGCCTCGCCGCGCATGGTTTTGACGACTTTGGCGAGGCGTTGGGTAAGATTATCTAGCATGGCAATCTGGTTCAAGAGTATGGCGGGCAAGGTCGCCGCGAGTAGCCGTCCATTTTAACCGATGCCGGTAGCCGGGGCGGCGAATAACGGCGGCCGATCGGTGGCGGGGCATTGGATTCGGAAATGGTCAAAAAAATAACTTACAATGCATCGGCGTACTTTTGCCGGACGGCAAGCAATACCTTGCTGTTTCGCCTCCGGAATGCATGCAATACAAGATATCGACGACACCTTACAGGAGATCATCATGGCAAAACCAATCATCCTTACCCTGCTGGCGGCGGCCGTCGCGGCCCTTGCCATCAGCGCTGCGGCGCAGGCGGAAGATGTGGTGCGGCTGGGCAACCTCAAGTTCGCCCATTATGGCGCGGTGTCGTACATCAAGGAGATCGCGCCGAAATGCGGCATCAAGGTTGAGGAACATGTATTTGCCAAGGGCCCGGACGTGATGCAGGCAATCCTGGCCGGCGAACTGGATGTCGGCGCGACCGCGTCTGAAGCGGCGATTTCCGGTCGCGCCAACGGCGCGCCGATCTACGTGGTGGCCGGCTTTGCCAAGGGCGGCGCGCGGTTGGTGGCGCGCCCAAATGAGGGCATCAAGTCGGTCAAGGATTTGAAGGGCAAGAAAGTCGGCGTCACGCGCGGCGGCATCCATGAGGTGCTGCTGATTGCCGAGCTGGCGCAGAACGGCCTGACCTCGTCCGACCAGCCTGGCAAGGACGTGCAGCTGGTGTATCTGGCGTTCGCCGACCTGAACCAGGCGCTGCTGGGCAAGAATCTGGACGCGATCATGCAAAGCGAGCCGCAATCGTCGCAGGCGATCAACAAGGGCTTCGGCGTCGAGGTGATGAAGCCATACAACACGCCGATCGGCGAGCCGGTACGCACCCTGGTGATGACCGAGAAATTCTACAAGGAACATCGTCCAGTGGCCGAGAAGTTCATGCGCTGCTTCGTCGAAGCGACCAAGACCTTCATCGACAACAAGGCGGTGGCCGAGAAGTATGTGCGCGAAACGATTTTCAAGAACCAGATCACGAAGGACGATTTCGACGACGCGATCGGCAATTCACCCTATTCCTACGATGTGACGCCGGAACATATCCAGATCACGACCGACGTCATGGCGAAGTACGGCACCGGCAAGATGGCCAAGCCGCCGCTCGCGAAAGACTGGGTCAAGACCGATCTGCTGGAGCAGGCCAAGAAGAGTCTGAACGTCAAATAAGGAACAGCGATTATGCTGAAACAACATTGGCGTGGCCGCTGGTTGCGCCAGATATTGCGCCATTCATCGGGCCTGATGGTGCCGGTCGTCACCGTGGCATTGTGGCAGCTGGCGTCGTCGCTGGGCTGGGTCAATGCGCTGGTGTTGCCATCGCCGTGGGCGGTGCTGCACAAGTGGTTTGAGTATCTGGCGCCGACCGCACCGTACGACGCCGCGGCCGGCAGCAAGCTGGCGTGGCTATTCTCCGGCGAGCTGTTGCGCGATGCGCTCGGCAGCATGTACCGCGTGATCATGGGGTTTGTGATTGGGGCCGGGCTGGCCTTGCCGCTCGGTCTGCTGATGGGCGCCAGCCCACGGATTTACGGGCTGATGAATCTGACGGTGCAATTGATCCGGCCGATTCCGCCGATTGCGTATATTCCGCTGGCGATCCTGTGGTTCGGCCTGGGCAATCCGCCGGCGCTGTTCCTGATCGCGCTCGGCGCTTTTTTCCCGGTGCTGATGAATACCATCGCCGGGGTGCGCCAGGTCGATGGCATTTACCTGCGCGCCGCGCGCAATCTCGGTGCCAACCAGCGCACGCTGTTCCTGCGCGTGATGCTGCCGGCGGCCGTGCCCTATATCCTGTCCGGGGTGCGGATCGGCATCGGTACTGCGTTCATCGTGGTGATCGTGGCCGAGATGATCGCCGTCAGCAACGGCCTCGGGTTTCGCATCATGGAGGCGCGCGAATATTTTTGGTCCGACAAGATCATCGCCGGCATGATCACGATCGGCCTGTTCGGTCTGGCGATCGACCTCGGCATGAGCGCCCTGAATAACCACCTGTTGCGCTGGCACCGCGGACTGGAGCACTAACATCATGCAACAAGTAAATGCGCAGGCACATCAGCAACCAACTTCCGCAACCGCGTCGGGTCGTATCCGGATCGACCAGGTCGGCAAGGTGTTCGCGTCGGGCGAGCGCGACGTGGTCGCACTGCAAGACATCACGCTCGATATCCCGCCCGGCCAGTTCGTCTGCCTGCTCGGGCCATCGGGCTGCGGCAAGTCCACGCTGCTCAACGCGCTGGCCGGCTTCGCCCCGCCAACCACCGGCAGTATCACGGTCGATGGCAAGCCAATAGTGGGTCCCGGACCGGATCGCGGCATGGTATTCCAGGAATATGCACTCTTTCCATGGATGACGGTGCAGCAGAACGTGGCCTTCGGGCTGGAAATCAAGGGCCTCGGCAAGGCCGACATCGCGCAGCGGGTGCATGCGCTGCTGGGCACCCTCGGGTTGGTCGATTTTGCCGGCCGTTTTCCGAAAGACCTGTCCGGCGGCATGCGCCAGCGCGTCGCGATCGCGCGCGTGCTGGCGCTCGATTCACCGATCATGCTGATGGACGAACCGTTCGGCGCGCTCGACGCACTGACCCGGCGCAACCTGCAGGATGAATTGCTGCGGCTGTGGGCCGAGCTGAAAAAGACCATCATTTTCGTCACGCATAGTATTGAAGAGGCGATCTATCTGGCCGACCGCATCGTCGTCATGACCTATCGTCCGGGCAGCGTCAAGCGCGACCTGGTGGTCAAGCTGCCACGGCTGCGCGATCCGGCGGCGCCGGCTTTCAACGATCTCAAGCGCGAGTTGGGGCAACTGGTGATGGAAGAACAGCAACGCCATCACAATGACGAACTGCGCGCCGCCGCGGTCGATTGACGCGGCGCGCCGATGGAACTTGAGCGCCGCGCATCAACGTTGCCGGGATGTCAATATACTCCTTCGCTAGTGTTGCTGTCCCGCCAATAAACCGTCGAAATATTGCATATACTCCTAGGAAATTAAATTGCAGCACACGAAGCGAACGGTCTCCTGCAGCGTCTGCCGCCTTATTTTTTGGCGCGCCTAATGGTGTAAACTAATCACATGCAAACCACCTTCTTTATTACTGCCGCCTTGCTATATGCGCTATGCGCCTTCCTGCCGGCGCGCCGGCGCCTTGCCATTTCGGCCGGTACCGCCGTCGCCTGGTTGTTGCATGGCAGCGCGCTGTGGGCCGATGTGGTCACGCCCGGTTCGCTAAGGGTCGGATTTGCGATGATGTTGTCGGCTGCGATGTGGATATCGGTCGCGGCCTACTGGCTGGAAAATCGCAATTTCGCGCTGGACGGACTGCGTATGCTGGTGCTGCCGTGCGCGGCGGTGATGGTGCTGCTGCCGGCGTTGTTTCCGGGCACCGTGATGGCGCTCGGTCAACGTTCGGTGCTGTTGCCGTGGCATGTGACGATTGCGATTCTGGCGTATAGCACGCTGACGATCGCCGCTTTCCATGCGGTGCTGATGGCGATTCAGGATTCGCGCCTGCATACCCGGCCCGGTGCTACGGTCGGCGGCTGGTTCGCGGCCGCGATCGACCGGCTGCCGGCCTTGCTGACCATGGAAAAGCTCTTGTTCCGGCTGATCGGGTTCGGTTTTGTGCTGCTGACGCTGACCGTGCTGTCGGGTGTCATATTTTCCGAGGAATTGTTCGGCAAGGCGTTTCGGCTCGACCACAAGACCGTGTTTACGATGTTGTCGTGGGTGCTGTTCGGCCTGTTGCTGGCCGGCCGTCGCTGGCGCGGCTGGCGCGGCAAGACCGCGCTGAGTTTCACGCTGGCGGGATTTTCGACGCTGCTGCTAGCCTATGTCGGTAGCCGCTTTGTACTGGAAGTAGTTTTGCATCGGGGAGTAGCATGAGATTGCTGGTATGGCTGGTGTTGGGTTTGCTGGTGTACTTCGCGTTGCGCAGCAAGCTGAGGTCGTCTGGTCATGCGGCATCGACCCCGCAGCAACCGCATCCGGCGCAGACCGGTGATCAGGGCAGCCATGCCAGCGCTGAAGCCATGGTCATCTGCGCCCACTGCGGTATCTATATCCCGGCATCCGAGGCGATCAGTCAGTCCGGCCGCATCTTTTGCAGCGACGAGCATCGTCTGCTGCACCGCGATTCTTGACCTCCGCGTCCAGGATAATGCAGGCCGGCGCTCAGGATATTTCCCCGGCCACCTCGCCGAACACGTTCTGGGGTTCGTTGCAGACGCTAAGTATCTCGCGTGCGGTGATCGCCGGCGTGCTGCTGGTGTATCTCACGGTGAATGGCAACCAGAATTTCTGGTCAACCGGGACGCTCAATTCTCGCGTCACCGGCGTCCTTTATCTGCTGCTGTCGATTGGCTTCGTGCTGCTGGCGCTGTATTACAGGCGCCGATTCTGGTGGCAGCTGACATCGCAGATTGCGCTCGATATCGTCGCGATATCGCTGCTGTATATTGCCGGCGGCGGCGCCAAGAGCGGCCTGGCGATCCTGTATCTGTTTCCGCTGGCCGGCGCGGCGATCCTCACTTCGCTGCTGATGGCACTGCTCTTTGTGTCGGTGGTCGCACTGTTCATGCTGGCCGAGAGCAGTTACCAGATCTTGAACCTCGGCAACGATGGATTGATGTTGCAGGCCGGGCTGTATGGCGCGGCGTTCTTTGCCGCGGTGCTGGTCATTAACCGGCTGGCCGCGAGCCTGATCCGGCAGGAAGAACTGGCCGGACGGCGCGGTCAGGATTTGCAGATACAGCAAGCAATCAACCAGCTGGTCATCGCCGACATGGGCGACGGCATCCTGGTGGTGGGACCGGACAGCACGGTATTTGCCAGCAATCCGGCGACCGAACAGATGCTGGGCTTTAGCTTGCGGTCCGAGCGACAGGTATCCAAACTGACTGATATTCCTTCGCTGGCGCCGATCGCAGATGCCTTCTTTGTGTGGGCCAGGCGCGCGGCCGACCGGCGGACCACAGATGCGGACGCATCGACCTTCGTGATGGTCAAGCCGGGTGACGATGTGACGCAATTGGGCATCGCGCCTCCGCGCGCCGGGCGGCGCGAGCTGGCGGCGCATGTGAAGCTGCGCTTCGCCAAGGTTGAGGCGGCCGGCCTGGAACACGATCGGACCGTGATTTTCTTGCAGGACGTGACCGAAATCGAGAATCAGGCGCAGCAGCTGAAGCTGGCGTCGATGGGGCGCCTGACCGCCAGCATCGCACATGAGGTGCGCAACCCGCTGGCCGCGATCTCACACGCCGCCGCGCTGCTGGACGAAGATGCGCAGCAACCGGCGCAGCAGCGCCTGCTGAAGATCGTGGCCGACAACGTGGCACGCGTGAATCAGATGATCGAGGACATATTGCGATTGTCGCGCAAGGCGCAGGTGCACGGTGCGCCGATCGGGCTGGCCGATTTTCTGGCCGAGATCCAGACCGAGTTCCAGGACACGCATCAGCTGGCGCCGGGCATGCTGCAGACCGAAGCCGACCCGCAGTATCGGGTGCGCTTCGATCCGCTGCATTTGCGCGAAGTGCTGCTCAATTTGCTGACCAACGCGATCCGTTACGCCAGCGGCCGGCCGGCCAGCATCCGCATGCATGCCATCGTCGATAGTGCCAACCGGCTGGAATTGCACGTGCAGGACGACGGTCCCAGCATCACGTCAGAAGTCCGGGCTCACCTGTTCGAGCCGTTTTATACGACGTCGAGCAAGGGCACCGGCCTGGGGCTCTACCTGGCACGGGAATTGTGTTTGAATAACGGGGCCATGCTCGATTACGAGTTCCGCAGCGATACGCGGGAGTTCAACACGGGATTCCTGCCGGCACATAGCAGTGGCCGTTTTGTGATTACGTTTGCCTTGCCGGCGTCGGCTTAGGACGCATTGATCAACTAAGGCCAGGGTGCGGCTTGGCGTCCCGACAAATGTCTCGACAAGTCCCGATAATGTCCGATAAGTAAGCAGATGAGTAAGCAGATGACTGAAAATAGATTGCACCGATGACTTCTCCCCGCATTCTCGTCGTTGACGACGAAGCCGATCTGCGCGAGCTGATCGAGATCACGCTCATCAAGATGGGTCTGGATGTCGACAGCGCCGCCGACCTCGCGAGCGCGCGCAGCTATCTGGCCAGCTCGGACTACGCGGTGGTGCTGACCGATATGCGGCTGCCCGACGGTCTGGGCATCGAATTGGTGCGCGAAGTGTCGAGTACCCGGAAAAATACGCCGATCGCGGTGCTGACCGCGTTCGGCAGCGCCGACAACGCGGTCGCCGCGTTGAAGGCGGGCGCCTTTGATTATGTGTCGAAACCGGTAGCGCTGGATCAACTGCGGCAGCTGGTGCAGTCGGCGCTGCGCTTGAGCGGCGAGCTACCGGCCGCCGGCGCCGCGGACATAGCCGGGGCAAAGAGCACCCCCTTGCGCCTGATCGGCCTATCGAGCGCGATGCGGGATTTGCGGGCGCAGATTGTACGTCTGGCGCGCAGCATGGCGCCGATCGCGATTACCGGCGAATCCGGCAGCGGCAAGGAACTGGCGGCGCGTGAAATCCATGCCCAGAGCGCACGGGGCGACCGGCCCTTCATCGCCGTCAACTGCGGCGCCATCCCGGAAGCACTGATGGAAGCCGAGTTTTTCGGCTACCGCAAGGGCGCGTTTACCGGCGCCAATGACGAACGGGATGGTTTCTTTCAGGCGGCGCATGGCGGCACGCTGATGCTGGACGAGGTCGCGGATCTGCCGCTGGCGATGCAGGTCAAGCTGCTGCGCGCGATTCAGGAGCGCCGCGTGCGCAAACTGGGCGCGACTGCCGAGGAACCGGTCGATGTGCGCATCATCAGTGCGACCCATCAAAACCTGGCGCAATGCGTTGAGCAGGGCAAGTTCCGGCAGGATCTGTATTACCGGCTGAACGTGATCGAACTGAGCCTGCCGCCGCTGCGCGAACGGCTCGACGACATCGCGGCACTGGCCGACGCCATGCTGCACAAGCTGGCACGGCAGGGACAGGAGCCGCCTGCGGTGCTGGCGCCGCAGGCGCTGGAGGCGCTGCGCGCCTACCCGTTTCCCGGCAATGTACGCGAGCTGGAAAACATCCTCGAGCGCGCGCTGGCCTTTGCCAACGACGGCGTGATCGAGATCGCGGATCTGGCGCTGAAACCGGTGAAGGGCGCTGCTGCGCCACCGCCGGCGCCGCAGCAGCCCGAGTTGCCTGACGCGCCCGCAGCGCCCGAGCTTGCGGTAATCGTCCAAAGTGCGGCAGTGGCCGGCTTACCGGCGGCCAAGGCAGCAGACGCTGGCGTGGCGCAAGTCGTGTCCGCGACAGCCGGCGTAACTGGCGTTGCTGGCGTAACTGACGGCGCCAGTGCGGCAGGCGTCACCGGAGAACCCCTGCCCAGCTGCCTGCCCGATTATCTGGACCAGGTCGAGCGCGACATCATTTGCCGTGCGCTGGCCCAGACCCGCTACAATCGGACGCAGGCCGCCGAACTGCTGGGCATCAGTTTCCGCCAACTGCGTTACCAGATGCAGCGACTGAATATCCATGAGCCGCAATGAGACCTGAACCGGTGCGCCTGGTGATCGCGCCTGACGGCTGGTGCCGGCAAGCGCTGTGCGAACCATCGCCGAACTGCGATCCGCGGCCGGCCGATGTTGCGCTCGACCTGCTGGTGATCCACAATATCAGCCTGCCGCCCGGCCAGTTCGGCGGCCCGTATATTGCCGACCTGTTCGGTAATCGGCTGGACTGCGACGCCCATCCCTATTTCGACCAGCTGCGCAGGCTGCGGGTATCGGCACATTTCCTGATCCGGCGCGATGCTGTCCTGATGCAGTTCGTGTCGGTCAATGACCGAGCCTGGCATGCCGGTCTGTCATCGTTTGGCGGGCGCGAACGCTGCAATGATTTTTCGATCGGCATCGAGCTCGAGGGCAGCGATTTTGAACCGTTCACCGCACTCCAGTACACGACGCTGGCCGCGCTGACGCAGGCGCTTCAGGCTCGGTACCGCTTGACCGATGTGACCGGGCACGAGCACATCGCGCCCGGACGCAAAACGGATCCGGGGCCATTTTTTGACTGGCAACGCTACCGTGCGTTGGTGGTCGGGGCGCCACCGGTAGTGCTTACTCCCAGTGGCTTGCGCTTCCCGCCCGCGGCGGACAAAAGCCAATGAAAAGTCAACGCCTTTGATCCGGAATTGCGCATAAATATCTTCTTGCTTTTGGCTAATTTGCTATTGCATCCAGCCGGGTCGAATACTACAATTAGTTAATTGTTCAATTAAAATCACTAGATATAGTGTTGTTTCTTGCTACTCAGCTTGATCGTTTCAATCTGGCTGCAGTGCGATTCCAGCTTGAAATGATGGATTTTATTGGGCTTCGAGGCCGGCGCAGTTGCCGGCAATCGCTTCTCGATATGTGGTTTTATGTCTGCAGCAAACGTAACTTCAACTGTAATTAAGGCCGTCCAGTCAGTTTGTAGCGCCGTAATACACAGATACGCATGATTTCTTCGTGAACCCCGTAAGTTCCGGGCGTTCTAATTAATAACCATTGACGGCGATTCACCGACTGCGGCAAACAGTCGAGAACGGTCGTCGCAGGAGGCCGAATGCACTCTACTCAAGATATTTCCGCACCATCCCCAGCCGAATTCGGTGTTCTTTCTCCGCATGCCGGCGCCTCTGCGCGCACGGTGAGTGCGCTGGTCGGCAATGGCGACTACCGAATCCTGCGCCGCAACGGCGCGGTGGTCGCATTTGAGCCATCTAAAATCGCGATTGCGGTGACCAAAGCCTTCCTGGCGGTGAATGGCGGACAAGGCGCCGCCTCCGCCCGCGTCCGCGAACTGGTCGAGCAATTGACCGCCAACGTGGTCGCCGCGCTGGTGCGGCGCCAGCCGGCCGGCGGCACTTTCCATATTGAAGACGTACAGGATCAGGTCGAGCTGTCGCTGATGCGTTCCGGCGAACATGACGTGGCCCGTGCCTACGTGCTGTACCGCGCCAAACGGATGGAAGAGCGCGCCCAGCAACAGGCGTCCCGGCCAGCGGTCGCAACGCCGCAACTGCACGTGACCGAAGACGGTCAGCAGCGCCTGCTCGACATGAACCAGGTGCGCGACCTGATTAACGCCGCCTGCCAGGGTCTGGAAAAGCACGTCGACGGCGAGGCAATCCTGGCCGAGACGGTCAAGAATCTGTACGACGGCGTACCGGTCGAGGAATTGCACAAGTCGGCGATCCTGGCTGCCCGCGCGCTGATGGAAAAGGACCCGGCCTATAGCCAGGTCACCGCACGCCTGTTGATGCACACCATCCGCAAGGAAGTGTTCGGCAAGGAAGTCGCCCAACGTGACGCCAAGGCGCAATACCTGGTGTACTTCCCGCAATTTATCCAGAAAGGCATCGACGCCGGCCTGCTTGACCCGAAACTGCAGGAATTCGACCTCAAGAAGCTGGCCGACGCACTGGTCACCGACCGCGATTTGCAATTCGGTTACCTTGGCCTGCAGACCCTGTACGACCGCTATTTCCTGCACATCCGCGATGTCCGCATCGAAATGCCGCAGGCCTTCTACATGCGCGTCGCGATGGGCCTGGCGCTGAACGAAAGCAACCGTGAAGCGCGCGCGATCGAATTCTATAACCTGTTATCGAGCTTCGACTTCATGAGCTCGACGCCGACCCTGTTCAATTCCGGCACGCTGCGGTCGCAACTGTCGTCGTGCTACCTGACCACGGTGTCGGACGACCTCGAAGGCATCTACGAGGCGATCAAGGAAAACGCGCTGCTGGCGAAATACGCCGGCGGCCTCGGCAACGACTGGACGCCGGTCCGTTCGCTCGGTGCGCACATCAAGGGTACCAACGGCAGGTCGCAGGGCGTGGTGCCATTCCTGAAGGTGGTCAACGACACCGCCGTTGCTGTCAATCAAGGTGGCAAGCGCAAGGGCGCGGTCTGCGCCTACCTGGAAACCTGGCACATGGACATCGAGGAATTCCTCGACCTGCGCAAGAACACCGGCGATGATCGCCGCCGCACGCACGACATGAACACGGCGAACTGGATTCCCGACCTGTTCATGAAGCGCGTGATGGAAAAGGGCGAATGGACGCTGTTCTCGCCGAGCGATACGCCCGACTTGCACGACAAGTTCGGCAAGGCCTTCGAGCAGGCTTACGTGGGCTACGAAGCGAAAGCCGCCAGCGGCGAACTGACCCTGTTCAAGAAAGTGCATGCGCTCGACCTGTGGCGCAAGATGTTGTCGATGCTGTTCGAGACCGGCCATCCATGGATCACGTTCAAGGACCCGTGCAATATCCGTTCGCCGCAGCAACACGTCGGCGTCGTGCACTCGTCGAACCTGTGCACCGAGATCACGTTGAACACCAACGAAGCGGAAATCGCGGTCTGCAACCTTGGTTCGGTCAACCTGCCGGCCCATATGAAGGAAGGCCAGCTCGACCACATCAAGCTACAAAAGACCGTGCGCACCGCGATGCGGATGCTCGATAACGTGATCGACATCAATTATTACGCGGTCAAGAAGGCCCGTGATTCGAACCTGCGCCACCGTCCGGTCGGCATGGGCATCATGGGCTTCCAGGACTGCCTGCACATGATGCGCGTGCCTTACGCGTCGAACGCCGCGGTCGAGTTCGCCGACAGTTCGATGGAGGCGGTCTGCTATTACGCCTACCTGGCCTCGACCGAGCTGGCCGAGGAACGCGGTCGCTACAGCTCCTACGAGGGTTCGCTGTGGGATCGCGGCATCCTGCCGCAGGATTCGCTGCAGCTGCTGGCGGAAGAGCGCGGCGGCTATCTGGAAGCCGACACCACGGAACACATGGACTGGGCACCGTTGCGCGCACGCATCAAGCAGTACGGCATGCGCAACTCGAATTGCGTGGCGATCGCGCCAACCGCGACCATTTCCAACATCATCGGCGTCTCGGCCTGCATCGAGCCGACCTACCAGAACCTGTATGTGAAGTCGAACCTGTCCGGCGAATTTACCGAAATCAACGAGTACCTGGTGCGCGACCTGAAGGCGCGTGACCTGTGGGACGAAGTGATGATCGCCGACCTCAAGTATTTCGACGGCAGCCTGGCCAAGATCGACCGCATCCCGCAGGATCTGCGCGAGATTTACGCGACCGCGTTCGAAGTCGAGCCGTCCTGGCTGGTGGAAGCCGCATCGCGCCGCCAGAAGTGGATCGACCAGGCGCAGTCGCTGAACATCTATATGGCCGGTGCATCGGGCAAGAAACTCGACGAGACCTACAAGCTGGCGTGGCTGCGTGGCCTGAAGACGACGTATTACCTGCGCACCATCGGCGCCACCCACACCGAGAAATCGACCACCAAGGCCGGCGCCCTGAATGCGGTATCGGTCGATGGCGGCAGTTCGGCCGGCGGCTACACCATGACCCCGGGCGCTAACACGGCGTCGGCCGACGAGGTGGACGGTCCGGCCTGCGTGCTGCGCCCAGGCGATGCCGGTTTTGAAGAGTGCGAGGCTTGCCAGTAAAGGAACAGGCCGGAAGCAGCGCGTTGGTTGCGACCGCCTCCGGCAATTGACTACAGGCATTGAGCCCGCGACGAATGCCTTAGTCGGCGATCGCGCAAACCGAATACGAAATGAGGAAATACCTATGTTAAGTTGGGATGAAGAAACCGCCGCCGCCCCGATCCCACGGGCGCCGCAAATGCCGACGCCTGCGCAGCCGCTGATGTCGGCCGCATTGCCACCGCTCGGCGCCGCCGCATCTACTAGCGCGGGCACTGCCGGCGCCGATACCTCGCGCCGCGTCAATGCCGCCGATAAGCGCATCATCAACGGTCACACCGACGTCAATCAACTGGTGCCGTTCAAGTACAAATGGGCCTGGGACAAGTATCTGGCCGGCTGCGCCAATCACTGGATGCCGCAAGAGATCAACATGCAGCGCGACATCGAGCTGTGGAAGAACCCGAACGGCCTGACGGAGGACGAACGCCGCCTGGTCAAGCGCAATCTCGGCTTTTTCGTGACGGCCGATTCGCTCGCGGCCAACAACATCGTGCTCGGCACCTATCGCCACATCACGGCGCCGGAATGCCGTCAGTATTTGCTGCGGCAGGCATTTGAAGAGGCGATTCACACCCATGCCTATCAGTACATCGTCGAATCGCTGGGGCTGGACGAGTCCGAGATTTTCAATGCGTACAACGAGGTCAAGTCGATTCGCGACAAGGACGAGTTCCTGATCCCCTTCATCAACACGCTCACCGATCCGCAGTTCACCACCGGGACCATGGAGAACGACCAGAAATTGCTGAAGTCGCTGATCGTGTTTGCCTGCCTGATGGAAGGCCTATTCTTCTATGTCGGCTTCACGCAGATCCTCGCGCTCGGCCGGCAGAACAAGATGATGGGCGCCGCGGAACAGTATCAATACATCCTGCGCGACGAGTCGATGCACTGTAACTTCGGCATCGATTTGATCAATACCATCAAGATGGAAAACCCACATTTGTGGACGCCGGAATTCCGCGATGAGATCAAAGCGTTGTTTTTAGTTGCAGTAGAGTTGGAATATCGCTACGCTGAGGATACAATGCCGCGTGGGGTGCTCGGTTTGAATGCGCCGATGTTCAAAGGGTATCTGCGGTTTATCGCAAATCGTCGCGCGCAACAGATCGGACTGGACCCGATGTTCCCGCAGGAGGAGAATCCCTTTCCGTGGATGAGCGAGATGATCGATCTGAAAAAAGAGCGAAACTTCTTCGAGACGCGCGTGATCGAATATCAGACCGGCGGTGCCCTGAACTGGGAATAAAGAGAGAAAAACGCGGGAAGAAAAATCAGGCAGTGAACTCGCAGCAGCAAGCGAGGGGGTGAAGAGGAAGGCAGCAGTCGCAATAATAAGGAAGTACAACAGACTGCAAAACAAGAAAGGCAACACCACATTACATGGACAGTAAGAGACCAAATCGATCTTGTCTATTGGCGCCGCTTAACCCGATTTTGTCGGGTGAGGCGGCGTTTTCTTTGCAGCATCAACCGGTCTCGAAGAAATAGAATTCCGACGTCGGCGCTGTTGCCGGCGTTTTTTTTGGCTACGACCGCAGCTAGGCTGCTTGGCATGTTTGCAGGTATTGCATGTCAACCTCGTCCACCGCCATCGACGTCAGATTGTGAGTGAACGCGAAAGGGGCAAGCCGATGATGGCTGAAGTGCTGCATGAAGAGGGGATGCAGCAGTTCAGCTGGTGCCGTATTCATTAGCGCAAACAGAAGCATGTTTGCGCCGATGAATAATCCGCCTGGTGCATCGCAATGTTCCGGACGGGTTTTAATCTCGCAACTTGATTTTTTCCATCTCACGTGAAGGAGAAACAAATGGCCACAGCAACAAAAAAACCAGCGGCGCCTAAAAAGGTCGCCGCCAAGCCAGCAGCAAAGAAAGCCGCTGCTCCGAAGAAAGCCGCCGCCGCCAAACCGGTAGCCAAGAAGGTCGCAGCCCCTAAAAAGGCAGCAGCCAAGCCAGCAGCGAAAGCCGCCGCTCCTAAAAAAGCAGCAGCCAAGCCGGTAGCGAAGAAAGCCGCAGCTCCTAAAAAAGCTGCAGCCTCCAAACCAGTCGCGAAAAAGGCAGCAGCCAAGCCAGCAGCGAAAGCTGCAGCTCCTAAAAAAGCAGCAGCCAAGCCGGTAGCGAAGAAAGCCGCAGCTCCTAAAAAAGCCGCAGCCAAGCCGGTAGCGAAGAAAGCCGCAGCTCCTAAAAAAGCCGCAGCCAAGCCGGTAGCAAAGAAAGCTGCAGCTCCTAAAAAAGCAGCAGCCAAGCCGGTAGCGAAGAAAGCCGCAGCCCCTAAAAAGGCAGCGGCCGCTAAACCAGTGGCAAAAAAAGCTGCGGCCCCTAAGAAGGCAGCAGCCGCCAAGCCGGTAGCGAAGAAGGCAGCAGCCCCTAAAACAGCGGCAGCAAAGCCAGCAGCAAAACCGGCGGCCAAGCCAGCAGCGAAGAAAGCAGCCGCTCCTAAAAAAGCAGCCGCAGCAAAGCCGGCCGCCGCCAAGCCAGCAGCGGCAGCGCCAGCCGTGAAAACGGTGTTGAGTCCGGCCGCAGCATGGCCGTTTCCAACAGGCAGCCGTCCGTAATATCCAGGTCCGCTTGGATGCCTGATTGACTTCAGGCACAATGACCGCTGTGTGGCATTCGTCACACAGCGGTTTTTTTATGGCGGCGCGAAACCATCGGCGGCGCCTCTTCCCAACGCAGGATTGGAGAATATCTCGTGTTGCATAGCATGTTTACCCTGATCATCGATACCGCCGCCGGCATGCTGGCAGGCGCGCTGCTGCTGCGTTTCTGGATGCAGGCGATTCGGGTGCGTCCGCCACTGTCGGTCGCGCAATTCGTGTTTCAGCTGTCGGACTGGCTGGTGCGCCCGTTGCGCAAGCTGGTGCCAGGCTTCGGCGGTTATGACTGGGCCAGCCTGCTCGCCGCATTCATGGTCGCGATCCTGGCGATGGTGGTGGATGTCTGGATGATGCCGCTGTTCTCGCTGCAAACCGTGTTGTTGATGGCAGTGCTGCGAGTGCTGCAATGGATTTTCTACGGTTTCATGGGTTTGCTGATCATCGAGGCGATCTTCAGCTGGGTCAATCCGCATGCGCCGCTGGCGCCGTTTGTGCGCGCCCTGAACGATCCGATTCTGCGTCCGCTGCGCCGCGTGATCCCGCTGGTCGGCAACATTGACCTGTCGCCGCTGGTCGCGCTGATTCTGCTGCGCATCGCACTGCAACTGGTGAGCACGCTGATCATGTCATTTGTATGAGCCGGAGCTGGTGTACCGCGCTGCCGGCAGGCATTCGGCTCGCGCTGCAAATTTCGGCGAATGCGAAACAAAGCGGACCGATCGAGATTCTGGATGATGTTCTGAAGCTCAGGCTGCAAGCGCCGGCCTTGGAGGGCAGGGCGAATGAGGCCCTGATCCGTTACCTGGCTGACCTACTCAAGCTGCCGAAAGCCGCGATCAGGATTACACACGGCCTCAGCAACAAGCGCAAATTGATCGAGATTGCCGCGCCGCATCTGACGGTCGACGACGTGACCAACGCATTCTTTCCGACCGACAAATAAAACAACCGCCCATGACATTCCGAACGATCAGCATTCTTGCACTCTCTGGCAGCCTGCGCGCGGCATCGTACAACACCCGCCTGCTGCACGCTGTCGCCAGATTGGCTCCGGCCGGGGTCGACATAGCCGTGTATCAGGGGCTGGGCGCGCTACCGCTGTTCAACCCCGATCTGGCGTTGACTGAGCTACCCGCGGTAGTGGCGCTGCAACAGGCGGTCGCCGCGGCCGACGGGATCCTGATCGCGAGTCCTGAATACGCGCACGGCGTGAGCGGGGTCATGAAGAATGCACTGGACTGGCTGGTCGGTAGCGAGCAGTTTCCCGGCAAGCCGGTCGCCTTGTTGAATGCGTCGCCGCGTGCGACGCACGCGCAGGCCGCACTGGTCGAGATACTGAATACGATGTCAGCCCGTATCGTGAGCCAGGCGTCGATTGCGCTGCCCTTGCTTGGCAGTGGGCTGGATCAGGACGGCATCGTGCAGCATGCGACGCTGGGAACGATCTTGCGCGATGCGATTGCTGCTTTCGCGGCGGCGATACAGACGCCGGAGTGCGCGCTTATCGGTGCGGCTTTTCCGGTCAAATAGAATAATACTCCACCACCATATCGCCGTTCTCGCCGGAACATATTAGGCGATCGACGGATACTCTGCCTTATTTGTTTGTGGGACCTTGGTTCGATCAATAACGGTAGCCGAACGCCGCGTGGAAGCGATCGGCGATTTCAGACTGCGACGGCGCATGGTTCTGGCCACCCTGATGCGCAATCTTGATCGCACCCATCAGGCTGGCGAGGCGGCCGGTGGTGGCCCAATCCAACTCATTGGTCAAACCGAACAGCATGCCGGCGCGGAACGCATCGCCGCAGCCGGTGGGATCGACTATCTGCTCGGCCCGGACGCACGGGATGTCGATGCGCTGGTCGCCGCTGTAAATCTCTGCCCCCAGTTCGCCGCGCGTCACGATCAATGCCGACAGGCGCTGCGCGATCGCTTCCAGCGTCAGTCCGGTACGCTCGACCAACATTGCAGCTTCATAGTCGTTGACTGCGACAAAGCTTGCCAGGTCGATGAAATATTCCAGTTCCGCGCCATTGAACATCGGCATCCCCTGGCCCGGGTCGAAGATGAACGGGGTGCCGAGTGCCGCGCAATCGCTGGCATGCTGCAGCATGCCGTCGCGGCCGTCCGGCGCCACGATCGCCAGCTTGACCGGGCCGGCATCGGCAATCCGGTTCTGGTGCGACAGCATCATCGCGCCCGGGTGGAAGGCCGTGATCTGGTTGTTGTCGGCGTCGGTCGTGATGAAAGCCTGTGCAGTGTATGAGGTCTCGATGGTGCGGATATTGCGGCGCGAGATATCGAGCGCCGCCAGCCGGTCCAGATAACTGGCGCCATCCTGGCCGATGGTGGCCATGATCAGCGGATCGCCACCCAGCAGTTTCAGGTTGTACGCAATATTGCCGGCGCAACCACCGAATTCGCGGCGCAACGCCGGCACCAGAAACGCGACATTGACCTTGTGCAATTGATCGGCCAGGATCGCTTCAGAAAAACGGCCATCGAAGGACATGATGGTGTCGAACGCCAGCGAACCGCAAATAAGGGAAGTCATAAGAATAAGCTCGGAGCGAAGAGTTAAGGATAGAACACGGCGACGCGATAAGCCGACGCTTTCAACTGAGACAGCGCAAACTGGATCCGTACCGGCTGCTCCGATTGTGGTGCGAAACCGGTGGCGACGTTTTGGCCCACCGGCAGATAATCGCGCGGTGTGAAAACGCGGCGCGCCACCGCCTGCTCGTTGGCGTCGTTCAGTGTCAGTTCAATATGTGGCCAGCTCTGATTGCTGCTGCTGCGGTTGCGTAACAGCAGGACCAGCGCAAAGTCATCGGAGCCGGTGGTGAGCGTCTGCAACTCGGTGTTGGCGTCGATCGACAGTTGATCGATCTGCGCTGCCAGCCTGGTCCTGCAATCGATGTTGGCACAGACCTGGTCCAGCACCGGCTGCAGTGCTGGAATAAAACCCGCAATCTGCGCCCGGAAATTGGCGATACCTTGCAGCAGCAAAGTGAACAACAATACGATCGACGCGACCGCCATCACCATGCGCAGCACGCGGTCGGCACGCTGCCGGCGCCGTCCGCGCCGGACAAAATCCGGCTCTTCTGCCTGGGACAGGTCGGCTTCATCCGCATCCAGTGAAAAAAACGAGGGCCCCGGTGTGTCCGATGGCGTTTTCGGCCAGTCGTGATACGCGTCTGATGCGTCGCCTGTGGCTCGGGTGGGCGCAGTAGCCGCGGGCTCGGCGTCAGCTGGTGGCAGCTGGTCGGGGCTATCGGTTTCCGGATCCGCGAAGTGCATCAACGTCATGCGCAGCCATGGATCGTGTTCTTCCTCGGCCGGTGCAGCCACCTGGGCGGCGGCTGGCGGAGCGGATGGAGCCACCAGCTGCGGCTCGGACTGGTCGGTTGCCGGTGGGCGCGGTTCGGCCACGGCCGGCTGTTCGTCGTTT
The DNA here is from genome assembly GCF_042646465.1 of Pseudundibacterium arcticum. Lineage (NCBI taxonomy): Bacteria > Pseudomonadati > Pseudomonadota > Betaproteobacteria > Burkholderiales > Oxalobacteraceae > Pseudundibacterium > Pseudundibacterium arcticum. The sequence goes on along the minus strand of NZ_JBHRTP010000041.1, from coordinate 16,601 downwards.
GGTTCGACGTCTGGCGCGGCTGATGGTTCACGCGGCTCTGGCAACTCGCTCGGTGCGTGATCGATTGGATGATCTGGCAGCGTTTCAGCCGGCGCCTGGTCGCCTGACGCTAACGGCTCAGCCGCGGGTTCAGACGGCGTGGTATCCGTCTGCGGTGGCGCAAAATTGCCCGGTGCGAGAAAAATGCCGAAGTCGAGTGACCCGGTCGGCTCCGCCGGCGCCACTTGCGACGCGCCCTCGGGCGCGGTCACAAGTGCCGATACAGGTGTCAGTTCCGAGGGGACTTCCAATGCCGCTGGGGCCGCCTCGTCCGGCCGCAGCAGATGCTCGACACCATTGAATACTTGCTTGCAGGCGCCGCAACGCACCATGCCGGCACGCAATTTCAGCTGGTCATGTGCGACCCGAAATGTCGTGTGGCAATGGGGGCATTGAGTGGCGAGCGCCATTACTCTATTCTAGCTCTGCCAGCCAGCGCGACCCAGCCTTCCAGTTCCCGCCAGACATCGAGCGCGATCAACGGCGCATAGGCTGCGATCACGGTGTCAGCCTGATTCGCCAGCACGCCGGACAGCACCAGCGCGCCGCCGGGCGCGACTTGGGTGGCCAGCATCGGCGCCATCTGTGTCAGCGGACCGGCCAGGATGTTGGCGACCACCACGTCGAACCGGCCGCCGCCAAATGCGTCCGGTAAATAATAATCGATCGCGCAATGATTGCGCACCGCGTTGGCATTGGCCGATTCGATCGCCTGCGGATCGATGTCGACGCCCTGTACCTTGGCCGCGCCCATTTTCTGCGCGACCATCGCCAGGATGCCGGAGCCGCAACCGTAGTCGAGTACCGACATGGCGGCGCCAATATGCGCCTCCAGCCATTCCATGCACAGCCGGGTGGTGGGATGGCTGCCGGTGCCGAAGGCGAGCCCGGGATCGAGTTCGAGTATCAGTCCGTGCGGGTCCGGTGCTTCGTGCCAGCTCGGCACCACCCAGATATTTTTGCCGATATGGATCGGCTCGAACTGCGATTGCGTCAGCCGTACCCAGTCCTGGTCAGCCACCGAGCGCAAGCTGTAGATCGGCACGGCTGTCAGCCGGCTGATGGCGGCCGCTTTGGCGACGATCGCGGCGTGGTTGGCCTCGGTTTCGGCCAGTGCCACCACGCGGCTGCGTTTCCAGGCGGCGGCCTCCAGCTTCATGCCCGGCTCGCCAAACAGCGGCGTTTCGGCGTCGGTGCCTTGATCGGCATCTTCCACCGAAACCGACAGGGCGCCGGCATCCATCAGGGCATCGGACAGGCTTTCCGCATCCTTGCGTGCGACTTCGATGACGATTTCAATCCAGCTCATGGGTGCTTGTTAACTCTGTGATAGCGCACGGCTTCATCGCCGGGTCAGCGCTTTTTCGGTAAATCCGGCCTTTCGGCCAGCTTGTGTTCCAGGTAATGAATGTTGGTGCCGCCTTCGATGAAACGGGCATCGACCATCAGTTCGCGGTGCAGGGGAATATTGGTCAAAATCCCTTCGACCACCATTTCCGACAATGCGACTTGCATGCGGCGGATCGCCTGTTCGCGCGTGCTGCCGTAGGCAATCACCTTGCCGATCAGCGAATCGTAATGCGGCGGTACGTTATAACCGGCATAAGCGTGCGAATCGACCCGGATGCCGGGGCCGCCCGGCGCGTGCCAGGACGTGATCTTGCCCGGCGATGGTGTGAACTTGAATGGATCTTCGGCATTGATGCGGCATTCGATCGCATGGCCCTTCAGTTCGACCTCGCGCTGCCGGAAGCGCAACTTTTCGCCGGCGGCGATGCGGATCTGCTCCTGCACGATATCGATGCCGGTGATCAGCTCGGTGATCGGATGCTCGACCTGCACCCGGGTATTCATCTCGATGAAGTAGAACTCGCCGTTCTCGTACAGGAATTCGAAGGTGCCGGCGCCACGGTAGCCGATCTTGCGGCAGGCTTCAGCACAACGTTCACCGATTTTTTCGATGATCTTGCGCGGGATGCCCGGTGCCGGTGCTTCCTCAATCACTTTCTGGTGGCGGCGCTGCATCGAACAGTCGCGCTCGCCGAGCCAGATGGCATTCTTGAATTCGTCGGCCAATATCTGGATCTCCACGTGGCGCGGATCTTCCAGGAATTTTTCCATATACACTTCGGGGTTGCCAAAGGCGGCACCGGCTTCGGACTTGGTCATCGTGACCGCGTTCAGCAGCGCCGCTTCGGTATGCACCACGCGCATGCCGCGTCCGCCGCCGCCGCCGGCCGCCTTGATGATGACCGGATAGCCGACCTTGCGCGCGATCTGCACGATCTCTTTCGGATCGTCCGGCAATGCACCTTCGGAGCCGGGCACGCACGGCACGCCGGCCTTGATCATGGTCTGTTTGGCGGTAACCTTGTCGCCCATCATGCGGATCGAGTCCGAACGCGGGCCGATGAACACGAAGCCCGATTGCTCAACCCGCTCGGCGAAGTCGGCGTTCTCGGCCAGGAAGCCGTAGCCGGGGTGAATCGCTTCGGCATCGGTTACCTCGGCGGCGCTGATGATGGCCGGCATGTTCAGATAACTGAGGGCCGATGGTGCCGGGCCAATGCAGACTGATTCGTCGGCCAGCTTCACATACTTGGCGTCGCGGTCGGCTTCCGAGTGCACGACAACCGTCTTGATGCCCATTTCGCGGCAGGCGCGCTGTATACGAAGCGCGATTTCGCCACGATTGGCAATGAGGATTTTTTCAAACATAGTGGGGGCGTGTATTGCGTTGCAGTTCGAGTGCCGGATTGTGCTCTGCTATTACGCTCCGAGGCAGCAGCCTCGGGATCTGCGCGCAACGACTGGACACAGGCTGAACCGATGATTAAGCGACGATTAGGCGACGATCAGCCGATAATAAATAACGGTTGACCAAATTCGACCGGTTGGCCGTTCTCGACCAAAATTTGCGTGATAACGCCCGATGCGTCGGCGTCGATTTCGTTGAGCAATTTCATCGCTTCGATGATGCACAAGGTATCGCCTTCCTTGACGCTGGCGCCGACTTCGACGAATGCCGGGGTGCCCGGTGCCGACGAGCGATAAAAGGTGCCGACCATCGGCGATTTGACCACATGACCCGCTGGCTCGACGGCGGCAGCAAGCACGGCCGGTGCAGCCGGCGCGACCGGCGCTTGCGGATAATGCTGCGGCATGCCTGGTTGCATCATGACCAGCTGATTTTGTGGTAACGCGGAGTTCTTGACGATCCGGACTTTGCCCTCGCCCTCGGTCACTTCCAGTTCGGCGATATCCGACTCGGCTACCAGGTCGATCAGGGTCTTGAGTTTTCGTAAATCCATGTGAAATCCCTCGGAATTATTCTTCTGTTAAATTTAATAAACGATGAAATCGCGGAAATTGTATGCGATTTGCATGCAGATAGTTGAGATTAATGTCTTTTTAACGCAAAGTCGATGGCCAGGCGATAACCCTCGGCGCCGAGCCCGCATATTACACCGATTGCGATGTCCGACAGGAAAGAGCGCTGCCTGAATTCCTCGCGCCGATGGATATTCGACAGGTGCACCTCAATGAACGGAATCGCCACCGCCGCCAGTGCATCGCGCAAGGCGACGCTGGTGTGGGTCAGACCGCCGGGATTAATCACGATCATATCGATCCCCTGCGTTTTCGCGGCGTGGATGCGGTCGATCAGTGCGCCTTCATGGTTGCTCTGGAAGCTGGCCAGGTTCCCGCCGGCTGCGCCGGCTTGCGCGGCTGCTGCCTGCTCGATATCGGCCAAGCTAGTGCTGCCATAGACTTCGGGCTCGCGCGTCCCCAGCAGGTTCAGGTTGGGGCCATTGAGCAGGAGAAGGTTTTTTGCCATGAAAATGCAGGTCCATTTCAAGTCTGTTTAGCGACGATGGCCGCATTTTGCCGCTAAATGTCGCCCAGTGGCAAGAAAAAACTGCCTGGAGGGGCTGCGATTATTTACATAGAAGCAATATCTCCACGCAGCTCGGCGAGCTTCAAACGGCCCAGATAGGTCTTCTTGACCTGGCCGTCGCGCCCGATCAGTACGGTGAATGGCAGACCGCCGGCTGCATTGCCAAGTTGGCGTGACAACTCGGTGCCGCTCATGCCGGCCACATACAGTGGATACGCAATCTTGTATTTAGTAGCAAATTCCGCGATATTTGACGGAGAATCGATGCCGATGCCGAGCAGTTGCACATCTTTAGGCGTCAGTTCGGCCTGCAGCCCGGACAATTCGGGCATTTCCTGCACGCACGGCGCGCACCATGTTGCCCAAAAATTGAGCACCAACGCCTTGCCCTGGAATTGCGCCAGCGGCTGCTCTTTACCGTTTGAATCGGGCAGCGATTGCTTGAACAGCTGCGCCACGACCGGTGACAGGGCGGCCGCGCTGGATGCCGCCGGCGTGATCTTGCTGGCACTAAAATAGATGCCGCTGATCGCAGATGCCAGGGCAATCGCACCAAATACCAGGATATTTCTTTTCATACCGCTTCGCTTTCCACTATCAAGACCTGCAACGCGTCGATATCGGCGCGCTCCCTGCGCCCGCCAGCCTTGGTTCTGGCGGCGCCGCGCAAATCGTCGTGTTCATACAGTACCAGATGCACCCCCTCGTTATGCCACATGAAGCTGAGCGTCTCGACCAGCTTATTCTGGCCTTTGAAATGGCCGCTCTCGGACACCTCAAACTTGATGTTGCGGTTGAGCAAATAAATCTCGACATCCTTCGGACTGTCGGAGAACAATTGCAGGTAAATGTCTGAATGCTCACCGGCAGTTCCGTTCAACACCGCGCCGGTCAAAAAAGGCTGAAATTGCGCCAAGTCCTGCATCAGGCGCAGCGCCAGTTTGCGCAACGCCAGCAAACGCGCCGGCTGGCTGTCACCCAAAAACAGTTCGTTATACAGACGTAATTCTTCCTCGATCTGCGCATTGTCCGGCAACATGTCGCCGTTCACCCGGGCATCCCCGAGAATTTGCCTGGCGGCCTTGCGCTTGGCGGTCGCATAATCGGCACCGTCTTCGGCGATCATGCGGGCCGCGGCGATCGCAATCTCGGTGCGCAACAGCTCGGCGTCGGAAGGGAATTCGGTCATCATGACGAGGATGATACCGCGGACGGCGGCCGCAGGTCCTTGTCACCGATTACGGCTTGCGGTTCCCGCGTGGCCGGGAAACAAGCTGGCGAAATGGTGCGCCACGCGCCCGCATCGCCGTCGGTCGGTTAAAATCGCACTATTCCAAACTCCTCCGATCTGCGTCAGGCACCATGCATATACATATCCTCGGCATTTGCGGCACCTTCATGGGCGGTCTCGCCGTACTGGCCAAGGAAGCCGGCCACAAGGTGACCGGCTGCGATGCCAATGTCTACCCGCCCATGAGCACGCAACTCGAAGCTCAGGGCATCGAACTGATTCAGGGTTTCGACGCCGAACAGATCAGGCTGAAACCCGACTTGTACGTGATCGGCAATGTTGTGTCGCGCGGCAATCCGCTAATGGAGGAGATCCTGAATCGCGGTCTGCCGTACACCTCGGGACCGCAATGGATCGGCGAGCACATCCTGCACAATAAATGGGTGCTGGCAGTGGCCGGCACCCATGGCAAGACGACCACCAGCGCGATGTTGGCATGGATACTGCAAGATGCCGGTTATGCCCCGGGATTCCTGATCGGTGGCGTACCGATGAATTTCGGCATTTCGGCGCGCTTGACGGATAAATTAGCAGGTAAAGCTGCCGAGTCGGACTTTTTCGTGATTGAAGCCGACGAATATGACACTGCATTTTTTGATAAGCGCAGCAAATTCGTCCATTACCACGCAAAAACTGCGATCCTCAATAATCTTGAATACGACCATGCCGATATCTTCCCGGATCTGGGCGCGATCGAAACCCAGTTCCACCATTTGGTGCGCACCGTGCCTGGTGTCGGCCGGCTGATCGTCAACGGCCGTGAAGCCGCGCTGCAGCGCGTGCTGGCGCGCGGCTGCTGGAGCGAACTGGAACAGTTCGGCACCGATGAGGCTGACTGGAATCTGACCGCACACGGCGATGGCCGCTTCGAGGTGCTATTTCACGGCGTTCAGCAAGGCACGGTGGAGTGGGCCTTGAGCGGTGAGCACAACCGGATGAACGCGCTGGCCGCGATCGCCGCCGCACGTCATGTCGGCGTGCCGCCAAGGCAGGCGATCGACGCGCTGGCCCGTTTTGAAAACGTCAAACGGCGGATGGAGCTGCGTGGCGCCGTCAACGGGATTACCGTATTCGACGATTTCGCGCATCATCCGACCGCGATTGCGACCACGGTCGCCGGTCTGCGCAAAAAAGTGGGCCAGGCGCGCATCCTGGCGGTGCTGGAGCCGCGTTCCAACACCATGAAGCTGGGTGCGGTGAAGCAGGCCTTGCCCGGCAGTCTGGCAGACGCCGACCTGGTTTTCGGCTATGGCGCGAAGGAAGGCAAGGACGCGCTGGGCTGGAGTCTGGGCGAGACGCTGGCGCCGCTGGGGCCAAAGGCGCAAGCCTTCGACGATTTGGCGGCGCTGGTGAGTGCAATCGCGCAAGCCGCGCAACCGGGCGATCAGGTGCTGGTGATGAGCAATGGCGGTTTCGGCGGCGTGCATCAAAAAATTCTGGAGGCGCTGGCGCGATGATTTTGTATCTGCACGGCTTCCGCTCATCCCCGACTTCATCCAAGGCATGCCAGATCGGCGCGCGGTTGCAGGCACTGGGGCGTGGCGCCGACTATGTCTGCCCGCAATTGCCGGCCTCGCCGCGCCAGGCGATCGCACTGGCGCTGCAGCTGGCGCAGTCCTGTGCGCCGGACCAGCTGACCATCATCGGCTCCTCGCTGGGTGGCTACTACGCGACCTGGCTAGCCGAGCAACTCGCTTGCCGCGCGGTGCTGCTCAACCCTGCAGTGCGGGCGCCGCGCGAACTGGCGCAATATGTCGGCGTCACGACCCAATTTCATTCCGACGAGCCGTTCGAATTCAAGCAGGAATACATCGCCGAAATGGAGGCGCTGGCGGTCGGGCACATCACGCGGCCGGAGCGCTACTTGCTGGTCGCGGCGACCGGCGACGAGCTGCTCGACTGGCGCGAAATGGTGGCGCAGTTCCCGGGTGTGCGACAAAAAGTGATCCAGGGCAGCGACCACGGGCTGTCGGATTTCCCCGATTATCTCGATGAAGTGCTGGCATTTTGCGGCGTCGCGGTGCCAGCGGGAATGAAGGCAAGCGCGTGAGCGAACGCTCGCCGAGCACGCGTTCGCGCGGTCATGCGCGCTGGTGTGCGCATGTGAACGGCGTCAACGCGCCGCCAGAGATGCGGCATTGGCTGACTGATCCGGCCTCGCTGACGGCGAAGCTGATCGCGCGCAGCCGCCAGTTCCGGGTCCGACGCCTGCACCAGCAACAGGCGCTGTGCCTGGCCGACGAATTTGCGATGATCGAACTGGCACGCCGCTCCCGCGTCTGGGAGCGCGAGGTCTTGCTGCAATGCGACGGCCAGCCCATGATCTTCGCCCATACTGTGGTGCCGCTGACGGCGACAGCGGCGCAATGGCCGCTGTTCGGCGGCCTCGGCGAGCGTTCGCTGGGCACGACCTTATTTACTGATCCGAAAGTGCTGCGCGGCGACCTGCAATTCGCCCGTTTGCAGCCCGAGCATCCGATGATGCGGCGCATGGCGCATGGCACCCGACAGCAGGGGCTCGCTAACGCACTACCGCATACCGCGCTGTATGCGCGGCGCTCGCTGTTCCGGCGCAACGGCGGCGTGATGTTGGTGACCGAGATATTTTTGCCGGGAATCGCCGGGCTGGAGCTGGTTCGGCGATGAGAGCATAGTTAACAAGCTGACGCCCCGCTGCACAACGGGAAACAACGAGTAGCGCAACGAATAACGCAACACGTCAACATTAAAGTAATCAATGAATCTATTTTTTGAAGAATCCGGTGATTTCAAGGCCGGCGCCGTATTGTCCCAGGCTGGTGAGGCGTATCAAGTCGAGATCCCGAGCGGCAAGCGGGTCAAGGTCAAGGTAAAAGATGTGCTGCTGCAGTTCGCAACGCCGACACCGGCGCAATTGCTGGTCGATGCGCACACGGTGGCGGACGAGGTCGATCTGGACTTTCTATGGGAAGTGGCGGGGCAGGAAGAATTCGGCTTCGCCGAGCTGGGGGCCGAGTATTTCGGCCACGCGCCGATGCCGCACGAGGCCGCCGGACTGCTGTTGAGATTGCACTCGGCGCCGATCTATTTTTACAAGAAGGGCCGGGGCCGCTACAAGGCCGCGCCGGAAGCGTCGCTGAAAGCCGCGCTGGCCGGAGTGGAGAAGAAGAAGCAGCAGGCGCTGGTCCAGGCCCAGTACGTTGAGGAGCTGAGGGCGAACCGCCTGCCGGACGCGCTGCGGCCGCTGGCGCTGCAGCTGTTGTTCAAGCCGGACAAGAACAGCATCGAATACAAGGCACTGGACGCGGCCTGCAACGAGTTGCACACGTCGCCGGCGCGGCTGATGCTGGCGACCGGTGGCATCGCCTCGCCGAAACAGCTGCACCTGTCGAAGTTCTTGCTGGAAAATTTCCCGAAAGGCACCGGCTTTCCGGCCATCACCGTGCCGTCACCGCCGACCAGCTTGCCGTTGGCCGAGGTGCAAGCCTTCTCGATCGACGACGTGACCACGACCGAAATCGACGACGCGTTTTCGGTCGTCAGGCTGGAAGACGGCAAGTTGCGGGTCGGCATCCACATCGCGGCGCCGGCGCTGGGCATCCAGCGCGACGATGCGCTCGATGCGATCGCGCGGGCCCGGATGTCGACCGTGTACATGCCGGGTGACAAGATCACCATGTTGCCGGATGAACTGGTCGAGGCCTACACGCTGGGCGCCGGTCAGACCCGGCCGGCGTTGTCGCTGTATGCGACGCTCGACCCGCAGGACTGGTCGGTGGTGGCGACCGAATCGCGGGCCGAACTGGTGCCGATCACCAGCAATCTGCGCCACAACGACCTCGATGCGCTGGTCACCGAAGAAAACCTGGCGCTGGACGCCGGCGCCAGTCCCGACTATCCGCACAAGGCCGATATCGTGCTGCTGTGGCAGTGGGCGCAGGTGCTGGAACAGGGCCGGATGGCGAAACGCGCCAGCTTTGGCCTGAAGGCGGAGCAGACCAACCGTGTCGATTTCAATTTCTACGTCGACAACGACGTGGTCAGCGTGGTGCGACGCAAGCGCGGCGCGCCGCTCGACAAGATCGTTGCCGAGCTGATGATTTTTGCCAACAGCAGCTGGGGCAAGCTGATGCATGAACATGGCGTGCCGGGCATTTACCGCGCGCAGGGCGGCGGTTCCGGCAACGGCTGGGCCGCAAAAATGCAGGTGCGGATGGTGACGCACGCGGCGCCGCATCAGGGGCTCGGTGTCGATCAATATGCCTGGAGCACGTCGCCGCTGCGGCGCTACACCGATCTGGTCAATCAGTGGCAGATTCTGGCCTGCCTCGCGCATGGCGTGACTGCGCCGCTGGTGGCGCCGTTCAAGCCGCGCGATGCGAATCTGTTTGCGATCGTCTCCGCCTTCGATGCCGCCTACGCGGCCTATGCCGATTTCCAGTCCAACATGGAGCGCTACTGGTGCCTGCGCTGGCTGACACAGGAACAGGCCCGGCAGGTCGATGCCGTCGTGTTGAAGGACGAGGTGCTGCGATTGGTCGACATTCCGCTGGTGATCAAACTGCCGGGCATGCCGCCGGTGGCGCGCGGCGCCCAGGTCACGCTCGATCTGCTGCGCTGGGATGAGGTCGATCTGACAGTCGAGGCACGGCTGCTGGAAGTGGCGGCGGCAGCGGCGCTCGAACTGGCCGACGAGGAAGACGATGAGGCTGACGGCGGTGAGGATGGTGGCGAGGACGCTGCGGCCGAGGTCGAAAATCTCGATCCTACCTCAGCTGCTGCACCGCAGGCCGAAGATGCGGCGGTCATGGTGACGGTAGCGGGCGAATGAGCGATTGAGCAATTGAGCAAGAATGCGGCCGTCAAGACCACGGCTTTATCGTAAAATCCACGCATCCTGAATTTGCTGGCTAGCCGAAAAGTAAACACGCGTGAAGCTAAAACTCCAAACCACCCCGTTGACCGTCGCTATCGCGCTGTCGGTGCTGGCGCACGGTGCCTTGCTGGCGGTGCGTTTCGCCGCGCCGGACGCATTCAAATTTCAGCCGGCCGATCCGGGGCTGGAAGTGGTGCTGGTCAATGCCAAGCACGACAAGAAACCCTTGAAGGCCGATGCGCTGGCACAGGCCAATCTGGATGGTGGCGGCAATGCCGACAGCGGCCGCGCCAAGTCGCCGCTGCCCGATTTGCGTCGCAACGAAGAAGGCGACAGCGTCAAGGCGTCCAGACGCCGGATTGCCGAGCTGGAACAACAGCAGCAGAAAATGCTGGACCAAATCAAGCGCGACACGCCGATCCGGGTGCCGTCGGCCAACGACAACAACAAACCGAATCCGGCGCCCCCCGATGGCCGCGATATCTTCGACCAGAGCAAGGCGATCGCGCGCCAGGCAGCGGAGATCGCACAGAATATCGACGACCAGAACAAGCGTCCGCGCAAGACCTATATCACGCCGAGTACGCAGGCGGTCGGGTATGCGATGTATTACAAGGCAATGCAGAAGCGGATCGAAAACATCGGCACGCTCAATTTTCCGCAGCAGGATGGCAAGAAGCTGTACGGCGAGTTGATCATCTACATCCCGATTTTCCAGGATGGCAGCATTTACCGGAAGGAAGGCGGGCCGCGGATCGAAAAGAGTTCCGGCATTCCGGCCTTGGATAGCGCAGCGCTGCGGATCGTCGAACGCGCCGCGCCGTATGGTCGCTTCCCGCCCAATATGCTGTCGACCGACAAGGACGACTTGTGGGTGGTCGTGACGCGTTTCAAGTTTACCCGCGAGCAGGCGCTGGAAGCCGAATTGCGCGGCTCTGCTATTTAATCTGCAAACAGCGATGCAAAAAGAGATGCAAACAGAGATGCAAAAGATCGACCGGTACGTGGTGATCGGCAACCCGATTGCGCACAGCAAATCGCCGGAGATCCACGCGCAATTCGCGGCCCAGACCGGCCAGCGGATCGATTACCAGCGCTTGCTGGCACCGCTCGACGGCTTTGCCGCTACCGTGCAAGCCTTCATCGAAGCCGGCGGCAAGGGCGCCAATGTCACCGTGCCGTTCAAGCTCGACGCGTTTGCGCTGGCGACGCGGCTGACCGACCGGGCGCAAGCTGCCGGCGCAGTCAATACGCTGCGCTTCGACGGCGCCGCGATCATCGGCGACAACACCGACGGCGTCGGGCTGGTGGCCGATCTCGTACGCAATGCCAGCTGCCCGATTGCCGGCAAGCGGGTGTTGCTGCTGGGTGCCGGCGGCGCCGCGCGTGGCGTGCTACTGCCCCTGCTGCAACAGCAACCGTCCGACATCGTGATCGCCAATCGCACGCCGCTGAAGGCGCAACAACTGGCGCAACAGTTTGCCGGACACGGCGTGGTCAAAGCTTGCGCGTTTGATGCGTTGGCGGGCCGGTTCGACATCGTCATCAACGCCACGGCGGCCAGCCTGCAGGCGCAGTTGCCGCCGATTCGCGCCGACATTTTTGGCGCCGGCGCGCTGGGCTACGACATGATGTACGGTCAGACCGCGACCGTGTTCATGGAATTTGCGACGCGCCACGGCGCCGTCGCGCGCGACGGCCTCGGCATGCTGGTCGAGCAGGCCGCCGAGGCATTCTTGTTCTGGCGCGGCGTGCGGCCCGACACGGCACCGGTGTTCACCGCATTGCGCCGGGCGCTGGCTGCGCCGCTGTAGTGCAACCATCGAATCCATGAAAACCAAGCCTAAGCTGTTCCTGTGGCTGATCGTCGCACCGGTCGCGATCGTACTGCTGATCCAGGCCTATTTCTTCCTGCAGATATGCTGGTGGGTCGATCACAATCCGTCGTCGACCAGTTTCATGCGGCAGCAACTGGCGGTGTTGCGCGAAAAAAATCCCGACGCGAAACTGCGGCAGAAATGGGTGCCATACGCCCGCATTTCGAATAATCTCAAGCGCGCGATCATCGCCTCGGAAGACTCTAATTTTTCCGAGCATGAAGGGGTCGACTGGGACGCGCTGCAAAGGGCATACGAAAAAAACAGCAAGAAGGGCAAGGTCGTGGCCGGCGGTTCGACCATTACCCAGCAACTGGCGAAGAACCTGTTCCTGTCGGGCCAGCGCAGCTATCTGCGCAAGGGCCAGGAATTCGTGATCGCCTACATGCTGGAATATATGATGGACAAGGAGCGGATCTTTGAAATCTATCTGAACGTGGTCGAATTCGGCAGCGGCGTGTTCGGCGCCGAAGCGGCGGCCCAGCATTACTACGGCGTGTCGGCCGCCAATCTGGGCGCCAGCCAGGCCGCCCGACTGGCCGTGATGCTGCCCAATCCGCGGTTCTATGACGCACACCGCGGCACCGGTTATCTGGCGCGCCGCACCGGCCTGATCCTGCGCCGGATGGGATCGGCGGAGCTGCCTTGAGCCGGGCCGCGCAACGCGGCAGCCTGAGCCTGCGCTGGTGCGCGGCGCTGGTCGCCTTGTTCGCGTTGGGTGCAATGGCGGCGCTGTTTGCCCTGCGTTTTCAGCGCGATCCGTTGGCCGAGGCAGGCTCGCAGCTGATGCGTCGGCCCGCAGTCGCCAGCGCGCTCGGGAAGGTACAGCGGCAGTCGCAGCAGGCAATGCAACAGGTCTTGCCAACGCCGGAGGCTGCGATCCGCAAATGCAAGATCGGCGGCACGACGCTGTATTCGAACCGCCAGTGCCGGCCGCATGATCCGGGCAGCGAGGCGGTCGATCTGCAGGATAGTCGCGGCTTCGAGACGTCGCAGCCGGCGCCGGTCGCCGCGCCGATGCGCACCGACGCCAGCCCCGATCTCAGAACAAGGATGATCGAGCGCAGCATCGGCAACTGACGTCGGCGCCGAGCCCGTAACCGAGGCGGCAACGTCAGCGCGAACTTAAGCGCCGGCGTAAGCAGTGACTTGCGCCACAACTGCGCTGCGCTGCTTGCTGGCGGGCATTGTTGAACGTACACTTGCGCTGTTTTGAATTTGACGCCGGCGGGAGAGCCCATGATCAATGTCTTTGTGTTGCAGAATGGCCGGCTCAACCAGGTTCCTATCGAGACGCGCGCCGATCTTGAGCAGGTGGCGCCGGTATGGGTCGATCTGACCGACCCGACCGACGATGAACGGGCCTGGGTCAAGAATATTTATGGCGTCACCTTGCCCGGCGAGGATGAGGTCAAGGACATCGAGGCTTCGGCCCGCTATTACGAAGCCGAGAACGGCGACCTGCACCTGCGCACCGATTTCCTGATCGAAGAGGACGCTGGCCCATCGCGCACCGTGACCGTCGCCTTCATCCTGGCGCGCGACATGCTGTTTTCGGTGCATACCGACGATTTGCCGGTGTTCCGGTTGGTGCGCATGCGCGCGCGTTCGCGCCCCGGTTCGATCGAGGATTACAAGGACGTGCTGCTCGACTTGTATGCGACCGATGCCGAATATTCGGCCGACGCGCTGGAAGGCATCTACCAGAATCTGGAAGGAGTCAGCGGCCGCGTGCTGCAGAAGGAATTCACCGACCAGGACGCGGCCGCCGCACTCAATTCGATCGCGCAGGAAGAAGACTTGAACGGCCGGATCCGGCGCAACATGATGGATACGCGACGCGCGGTCAGCTTCCTGATGCGCGGCCGGCTGCTCAATGCCGAGCAATTCGAGGAGGCGCGCCAGATCCTGCGCGATATCGAATCGCTCGATGGCCATACCTCCTTCCTGTTCGACAAGATCAACTTCCTGATGGACGCGACCGTCGGTTTCATCAACATCAACCAGAACAAGATCATCAAGATCTTCTCGGTCGCCAGCGTCGCGTTCCTGCCGCCGACCCTGATTGCCAGCATCTATGGCATGAACTTCAAGATCCTGCCCGAGCTGCAGTGGGACTGGGGCTATCCGTTTGCGATCGTGCTGATGGTGGCCACCGCGATCACGCCGTTCTGGTATTTCCGGCGCCGTGGCTGGCTGAAATGACACCACCAGCCTGTCATTTTTTCATTTTTGCTGGAGTATGTTGTAAAAATCGTCGGACACGAGCTTCGACTGGCTCTAGCCGCCGGAGGCAACTGGTTCTATCGCCGATCCGTATTGGCGTTCAATCGCGGCCGGCAATTCGGCTTTGAGAAAATCGATGTAGGCGCGTACGGCAGGAACGACGCCGCGGCGGGTCGGGAACACTATCCGCACCTGTCCGGCCGGCGGCTGCCAATCGGGCAATACACGATGCAGCGTGCCCTGCGCCAGTTCCTCGGCGCAGACGTGTATCGGTAACGCCACCACGCCGATGCCCGCGAGCGCGGCCTTTTTGAGGACCACCATGTTGTCGCTGCGCATGCGCGCCTGCAAGGCAATCACATGCTGTTCGCCGGCCTGGTTCAGCAAGCGCCAGACCGGCGGCTCTTCGTCCACCCCAAACACCAGCGCATCGAATGCCGCCAACCCAGCGGCTCCTTGCGGCTGCCCGACGCGTTTTAAAAACGAAGGGCTGGCGAGCAGCACCCAAGGCACCGAGCACAGATTGCTCTGGACCAGGCTGGAACTTTCCAGCTCCTCGGCAGTGATCCGCAAGGCTACGTCGATTCTTTCATCGACCAGATCTACGCGGCGATTGGTGATCTGCGTCACGACCCTGACTTTCGGATAGGTGGTCATGAAGCGTGGCAACAGCTCGCCCAGGACCAATTCACCCATCGCACCAGGCGCGCTGATGTTAATGGTTCCCACCGGTTCGGCCAGCGTGCGGTGTACCGCATCCTCGGCGGCATGGGCCTCGGTGATCATCGCCGCGCAATGCCTGTAGAACTCGGCACCGATGTCTGTCACGGCGATCCGGCGCGAGGTTCTGTGCAGCAATCGCACGCCGAGCGATTTCTCCAGTTCAGCAATGCGTCGGCTCAAGCGCGACTTCGGAACGCCCAGTGCCTGTGCGGCCGCCGTGAAGCCGTTGCGATCGACTACCTGGACATAGAAATACAGGTCATTGAGATCGAGCTTCATTTGTTCATGGCAGGTTTTTAATTGTTCTATAGGTAGAACGACAGGTCGTATTTTTGCTAGTTTATCTTGAATCGTTTTGAATCTACTATCGAAGTTCGATGAAGACGGCGCTCTTACTGACCAGCCAACCCGCGACGTGCTGAAACAATTACTGGAATCGCTGGCTGCCTGGACACGCCAGTTACGCGGCGAAAGTGTGGTCAGTCAATAAAAAATAGCAACCTGAAAGGATCACATCATGTCTATCACGCGTATTTCACAGCTTATTACGCCGCAGGAAATGAAAATAGGTCAAGGCTTTAGCGCCAACCACTTCAACGAAGACGCCTTCGGCGGGCTGATGGATCCGGTGGTGATGCTGGATCATTTCCATATGACGGCGCCAACCTTCGCACCGCATCCGCATGCCGGAATTTCTGCCGTCACCTTGATGTTCGAGGATGCGGGCGGCGCGCATATGAACTACGACTCGATCGGCAACATCGGGCCGATCAAGCCGGGTGATCTGCACTGGATGGTGGCCGGTCGGGGCGTGGTCCACACTGAACAGCCGGAAGGCGATGGCTTTCATGTGCATGCGTTGCAAATCTTCGTGAACCTGCCATCGGATAAGAAATTCATCGATCCCTATGCAATCCATGTCGATGCTCAGGACATTCCGGTATTCCAGACCTCAGCGGTACGGGTGCGGGTAGCTGCCGGCGAAACCAACGGCGTGCGTTCTCCGGCAGTACTGCCTGAGCCGTTTACGTTGCTCGACGGTTTTCTGAAGCCGGGCGGAACCTTCAATCACACCGTGCCATCGGGATGGAATGTGACGTGGTATGCAGTCAGCGGTGAGGTACGGCTTGTGATCGACGGCGAGCCGCAAACAATTCCGGAAGGCATGGCCTTGTCGGTCGCTGCCGGCGATAGCGATATTCCGATCTCGACCGCGTCTGGGCAGGATGCGCATTTCGTCGTGTTATCCGGCCCTGCGCTTAACGAGCCTATCGTCAAGCACGGCCCGTTCGTGATGAACACGCCACAGCAAATTCAGCAAGTGGTGGCCGCTTATGCAGAAGGCAAGATGGGCCAGCTCACGCTGCCGGCACCGGGCCAATAGCAATGGGCAGCTCCACTAGCCCGTGTAATAGGAACTCCAATAATTAGCCAAGTAAGCGTTGCGGATGTGCACGCACCTTGCAACCGGGGATGGCTGCAAGCCCGCTTGGGGCCATTTTCTTGCTGCGTCGGCAGCGGCCGGCTTGGGCGCGGCGCTGGTGCCAGGGCGGGCCGCCGGTCGACAAGGCGGAAACCAGCCGAGTGATAGTCTACAGAATTTAAAACAGAGGGAGTATCGGTAATAAACGTGCGCGGATTCAGATACGAAGTGCAACTTTGATTATTCGGTTGAAGGGCCAGATGCGGTAG